>NZ_WXEY01000014.1 GCF_009877425.1 Heliomicrobium undosum
ATGTATCTGGCCATGGGACAGTTTTTCGATCAGATCGATTTTAATAAAAAGGAAAACATCGGCGTGGAATACAATAACGCCCTGGTGGCGTTGCTCGGTTCCATCGTGAATCAGTCTGCCCCATCACCGTCGGCACCCCCTTCGCAATCGCAGGGCTCTTCGCTGTCAATGGACCCTTCTAGACCGCTGTCCCCGCCCAATAAGGCGAACCCAACACCTAACATCGAGGCGGCCATAGCCCAGGTGGATCGGTTTGATAACCAATCGGGCCACATTCTGAAAACCCGGGAGATTTGGTCCGAATGGAAAAAACACCGGCAGGAAGCGAAGCCAAAACAGTCATTGGATGAACTCGTCGCCTTGATCGCCCATGTGGGCGATGCATCCAACCTCATCCTCGATCCCGAACTGGACAGCTACTATCTGATGGATTCCGTCGTCAACAAGTTGCCCAACATCGTCGTAAAACTGGTTGAAGTCAGGGACTTTGTGACATCCCTGCCGGTCGGGCAAGACCTTTCCAATGAGCAGCGAGTCGCGCTCATCTACCTGATCGCGGAAACCGAGGGTTTGCTGGAAAACGAGAAGAGCGGTCTCGCCGTCGTCTACGGGGAAAATCCTGCCATGAAGGAAGTCTTGGAAAGAGGCGACAGCGCCACCCTGTCGACTGTGAAGAATGCGCTGCTCCAGGTGCATAGCCAGGTTGTCACACCAGGTCGAGTGGCGCAACTGCCCCGGGAAGCGATCAACTCCCTGACATCGGGGATCACCCAATGTATCGAGTTGCATCAGGGCCACTCGCAGGCCCTGACCGGTTTGATCGACCAGCGGATTGACAAGTACGGGGCCAAGAAAAACATGACCCTCCTCGCCTTCGTCGCTGGCATGTTGCTCGCTCTGTACTTCTTCAGCGCCCTGTACCGGACCCTCAAGGTCCAGGTGCGGCAACTGCAGGCGCTCACAAAAGAGGTCGCCGGGGGGGACCTGACGCTGTCCATGGACGTCCTGTCCAAGGACGAGATCGGTGAACTGATCGATTCCTTCAACAGCATGGTGGCCAATCAACGACAAATAGTCCGCACTGTCCGCGATTCGGCGGTGCAACTATCGTCGACGATGGAAGAATTGGCTGCCTCTTCAGAAGAAGTGGCGGTGGCGGCGTCGGGGATCACCCATTCCGTCAAGGAACTGGCGAAAGGCACGGACAATTCCAAGGCGTCTGTGGCGAACATATCCCGGGAAATCCAGAAGTTTTCCGCTCAAAACGAGATTTCCAAGCAGCGGTCCCTTTCAGCCGCGTCGAAGTCACAGGGAACGCTGACCACGGCGATGAACAGCAGTGCAACGGTCAAAGGGCTCGTCGCCAAAATGGATAATATCCGAGAAAAGACCCTTGATACGGAACAGATGTTAAAGACGCTCGATCAGTTCACCCAGCAGATCGACCAGATCAGCCAGACCATCACCGGCATCGCCAGCCAGACGAACCTGCTGGCCTTAAACGCCGCCATCGAAGCCGCCCGCGCCGGCGAGGCCGGGCGAGGTTTTGCCGTTGTCGCCGAAGAGGTGCGCATCTTAGCGGAGCGCTCCAACAATGAAGCCAAAGAGGTCATCGCCCTGGTGCAGAGAATCTTGGAGACGACCCTCCGGGCTGTGGCGGCGAACCGCTCCAACTGTGTTGAGGTGGAAGAAGGCGTCCGCATCGCCGAACAGGCAGGCAAAGCCATCACAGAAATCATTGAGGCCGTCACCGGTACGGTCAACGATATCCAGCAGATCGCCGGTGTCACGATCGAGCAGGTAACCGGCCTGGAGAGGGTTGTTGCCTACATCAGCCAGGTGGCCAAAGAGGTCGAAGCGCCGGCGGAGAATGCGGCGACTGTGCTCTCGGCAGCGAACGAGATCGCCGCAACCATGGAAAACATGGCTGTCGGCACGGGGCAGAACAGCGAGATGGCTCGGTCGCTGCGACGCGCAGTAGAGCGGTTTCGGGTGGAGTAAACGCTGCCCCGGAATCCGAAGGATTCACAAATTCTACACAAACCTTTCAGATGCATTTCAGTTTCCTCTGGTACATTAATAGCACAGAAGGAAACAACGAAAATCTGGGAGGTTTCAAACATGAGTTCCATCACCAATCAATCGCTTCCAAACCTGAGCGTCGAGGGCAGCGCCGCCGGACGCTCAGCGATCAGTAAAGTTAAAGGCGTCATTTCCAGTGCGCTGGCCCTGCTTGGTCTAATCGTCACCGTAACCGGCATCGGTTTGTTCGTCGCCCCCCATGGTCCTGTGGCCGCGAAAGGCTGGACGTTCCTGGGAATGAACGTGCCTGTGCTGAAGGACCTGCATATCTGGCTGGGCTTTGGGATGGCGGCCTTTGTCCTCGGCCACTTCGCTCTCAACCTGAAGACGCTGATCGCTGAGTTAAAACAACTCTTTCGCTAACCCCTGTGACATCGACAGGGTCTGTCGTCAACGTGGTGTGTCCTCAAGGGTAAGACTGGTCAGAGAACCAGGCGCCAAGATAAGCGAAGACCGTCAGTTTCGAGCTGACGGTCTTTTTTTCATCCGATTTTTGTTCCAACGTTCCAACGTCCAACGGTTCTCAATAAATCAACCCCACCGTTTCCCAGTACGGCACGGCGACACAAATGGAAAGCAGACAGATCACGCCATAGACAATCGCTAAGCCGCGTGTTTGCTCATGTCTGAACATTTTTTGGTCTGTTCCCTCCACCATGGACAGGTACATGGCGTTTTGGCTCGGCAATACCCAGGGGTTGCTGGCCAGCAGCATGATGATACCGACCACAACCGGATTGAGATGCATGGCCTCACAGAGCGGTGTCACCGTTAACATGCCTACGAGCAGGGCAGGGGTAATGGGCAAGACAAAGCGAAGCAGATAGAGATACACAGCGACGGCTAACAGGAAGACCAACTGGCTGTCCATGACCGTCTTTAACAACGGTTGCAGTAGGTGGGATAAGGTGTCGGTCAAACCGGTGGATTTCATGGCGTTTCCGAATCCGACCATGGAGCCGAAAGTGATCAGAAAGCCCCAATCGATGCCGGAACGGATGGTTTTATCGGTGAGGACAGCACCCACATAGAGGATGAGGAAGCTGACCAGGGAGATCCAGGCGCCGTCGATGTGATGCCAGGTCTGGGTCAGAAAGCCGATCAGGGAGAAGGAGGTCGCCAGCAGGCACACCTTTTCCTCGCGGGTTAAGGGACCCAGGACTTTCAGTTGCGCCTCGATCATCGTCGGTTGGATCTGCAAGCCCTCCTTGTGCGGAAACATCAGCAGAATCGCCAGAAAGGAAAGAATAAAAAAGGCGAAACCGAGCGGCGCAGCATGGAAGAACCAGGTCTGATAAGATACCGATTGCGCTACGTCCTGGGGAAGCAACCCCAGGATCACGTAACAGACGGCAGCGCCGTTCATAAACAGGAAGGACATGTGGCCGAATCCGAGCAGGCAGCTCATCGCCAGCCCGACGGAAGCGCTGCTGCCGCCTGGAAGGCGCAGGGTTTCTCCCAAAGCGGCCAACATGGGCGCGACGAGGGTCACACGGCCATTCGATGATGGGATCACCGGTGTCAGCACCATGCCTGTGATCGCCCAAGCTAGGGTTTGACCGCCGTAGTTGGGCGGAAACCGCTTCATCACCAGTAGCGCCAACCGGTACATCAGACCCGTTCGTGAGATCCCCGCCGTCAGCGCTGAAACGCCAAGAATCAGAAACCACGATGAGTGAGAAAAACCGGAAAAGGCGATATTCGGCGTCGTCGCCTGCAGCAAGACGGCAGCCAGGGGCAAACACAAGGCGACGGCGTGGGGAGAGTAGAGGTTGAAGGACCAGAACAGCGCGGCTGCGGCGATGATCTGCAACAAGGCGGTATGGGACGCCTTCATCCCGGCGGACTGGAGGAGGAAATGAAGGATAATCTCCACAAAGGCGGTGAAGAGAAGCAACGCCAGTGGCTTGCGGTTTTTGAACAAACCGCCCCAGAGGGCGCCAAGGGAACAGAGAGGAAGAAGGGCTGTCGGGGAGGTTTGTCGATCCTGAGCAATCGCGGCCTCCGGATGCCCGGCAACAGGCTCTGCGGAGGCGGCCGTTTCCTGATGATCCGGTTGGGTGTCCACATCATGGCCGGACTGGGCGGCCAAACGCTTGGACAGCAATTTTGCGATGGCGATGGCCAGGCTGTGATGCTCATGCAACAGGTAGTCGAAACGCCCCTTGGATAAGCGGGCCAGCCGGCACGGCGTCATCGTCTTCACCGTAGCGGTCCGGGGAACAGCGGTCAGCAGGGCCATTTCGCCGAAACAGTCATTCTCGCCAAACTCGGCGAGAATGACTGGAGCTTGACCATCAGGGGGGGCGCGAAAGACGGACACTGATCCCGACAAGATAATGTACAAGGAATCGCCCGGATCGCCTTCATGAAATATCACATAGCCTGCCGGGTACTGCACCTCTTCGAACTCAGGCAACAACTTGGCCCGGTGGATGCGGTCCAAACCGGAGAAGATGGGGATATCCAGCGATCGTATATCTACGTCCATAAAGTAGATCCACTCCCAACTACCGGTTTGATTTCATATTACATGATTACGCAGGAAAATAACAATAAATTTCCAATGTCCAAAAGCGCCGTTGATGGCCCTTAATGTTGTATTCCGGCCTCATTGGCCTGTCGAACCATGGGGAGGAGAATCGGGGCCGAAACTCGAAAAGGTACAATTCTTACTCCTATTCGATGAAAGGAGACCTTCATGAGCAAGGCCTACCAAAAACTCAAACGGATTTTGTCGCAGATGCTTCAGTTAGACCGGGCCGACCTGGATTTCGGTATTTACCGCATCATGAATGTAAAACGCGCCGAAGTAGAAAAGTTTTTCAACAATGACCTGCTCCCGCAAATCAAGCAGGCATTGAGCAAATATACTGCGAATGATGAAGGCCAGCGGCTGCTGGTCGAGAAATCGGCCGTCCAAACACAGGCGGTCGTAGGGGGCGCCATTGGGTTGGCCGCTCGAAAGCAGGCGATCGATGGGGATGCCTTTGAACAAGAGGTTTACGCTCACCTGGCCGACTTTTTCAGCCGCTACTATGACAAAGGCGACTTTATCGCCCAGCGTCGTTACAAAGAAGGGGTGTACGCCCTTCCTTACCAAGGTGAGGAAGTGAAACTGTACTGGGCCAATGCCGATCAGTACTATGTCAAATCGGCCGAAGACTTGAGCCACTACACATTCAAAGTGCCCTCAGGAAAAAAGGTGCACTTTCGCATTACCGGGGCTGACGTAGAGCGTGACAATAATAAAGAAGCAAAGGGCAAGGAACGCCGCTTCGCCCTTTGCAGCGAAGCGCCCCTCCAAGAAGCGGGCGGCGACCTGATCATCCGCTTTGCGTACTTTCCAAACAGCAAGAAACAGCAGGAACTCAATGAGGCGACCCTATCTACGTTGCGAGCCCTGCTGGCCGAAGCGCCTTGGCAGGGGAAATGGGACAAACTTTTCCAGCCGGCGCCATCTGAGAGCGCTTCCCAAGGCCTTGCCGCAAGCGCTTCTGACCGCCCTTCCGAACGCGCCTTGCTGGAAAAGCATCTGAACATTTTTACCGCCAAAAACAGCTTCGATTACTTTATCCATAAGGATTTGGGCGGCTTTCTCCGTCAGGAATTGGACTTTTACATCAAAAACGAGATCATGCGTCTCGATGACCTCAACACCGAGGGAGAACTGCCGCTGGAAACGACGTTGGCGAAGATCCGGGTCGTCAAGGACGTGGGTTACAAGATCATTCAGTTCCTGGCGCAGATCGAAGATTTCCAGAAAAGGGTGTGGCTGAAGAAAAAGTTTGTCCTGGAAACCCACTACTGCGTAACCGTGGACAGGCTCCCCGATGAACTGCTCGAAGAAGTGATCAACAACACAAAGCAGATCGGGGAATGGAAAAAACTCTTCGTCATCGACGAGTTGGAAGGGTATGCAGAGCCGGTGACGTTCGCGTTCCTCCGCGCCAACCCCTATCTGGTCGTGGACACCGCCCTTTTCAAAGAGGACTTTGCGCAGCGACTGGTCGCTTCCTTCGACTCGTTCGATGACCGGTTGGACGGATTGCTCGTTCACGGCGACAATTTTCAAGCCTTGCAGTTATTGCAGGCGAAGTATAGAGAACAGGTAAAATGCGTCTATATCGATCCGCCCTATAACGCCAAGTCGAGCGAGATATTATATAAGAACAGTTACAAGCATTCATCATGGCTGTCCATGATGTTCGATCGGCTGCAACTGGGCAAGAACTATCTGCGGGAAGACGGCGTCCAGGTCATCGCCATCGACGAGGTGGAACAAGAGGTATTGGGACAGATCATCAGCCAGGTCTTTCCCGATTACAGGAAGGTCTGCGTTCCCATCGTCCACAACCCCCGGGGCCAGCAGGGAAAAAACGTGTCCTATGTGCACGAATTTGCCTACTTCATCTATCCGAGCGACGAGCAGAAGTATCTGGCCGATGTCAAGCGAGGGGAGATCAATTCGAGAACGCTGCGCGACAGCGGAACCGAGTCGGACCGAACGGACGCGAGGACCTGTTTTTATCCCTTTATCGTGAAAAATGAAAAGATCGTCGCCATCGGCGATGTGCCTGATGACGCCTTCCATCCCGCCGGTGCGAATGTGTGCAGGGCAGACGGAACCATCGAGATCTGGCCGATTGACGAATCGGGCAATGAAAAGAAATGGAGATACGCGCGCAACTCGGTGGAGCGGATTCTTGACAAACTGGAGATCAAAAAGGGCAGAAGCGCATGGCAGGTCATCTTTCACAAGGACACGGGCGTCATGCGTTCCTTGTGGGCAGACGCCAAATATGACGCCAGTGAGTACGGCACGAAGTTGTTGCAGGGGCTCTTTGGTGAAGAGGCGACCGCTCTATTTTCCTACCCGAAATCGATCCATACGGTGCAAGATACCCTTGCCGTCGCCTTTCACGACGACAGGTCGGGAATGGTCCTGGACTATTTTGCCGGAAGCGGGACGACAGGCCATGGGGTCATCAACCTGAACCGGGAGGATCAGGGAGCGCGCAAGTACATCCTCATCGAAATGGGCGAGTATTTTCACACGGTGACGAAACCGCGCCTGCAGAAGGCGATCTACTCCAAGGACTGGAAAAACGGCAAGCCCCTCTCGCGGCAGGGCGCCAGCCATATGTTCAAGTACATCCGTCTCGAATCCTATGAAGACGCCTTGAACAACCTGCAGATCCGCCCTCAGACGGCGGTGCAGCAGAGCCTGCTCGACGGCAACGAGGAATTTAGAGAGAGCTATCTCCTCGAGTACATGCTGGATGTGGAAACACAAGGCAGCCCATCTTTGCTCAATATCGATGGATTCGCCAATCCCTTTGCTTACAAGTTGAAAATCCACCGCGACGGCGAATTTCAGTTCGTCCATGTGGATCTGGTGGAGACTTTCCACTACGTATTGGGGTTGAAAGTGAACCGGCAGAAGGCCCGCGAGGGCTATTGCCTGGATCAGGCGGAGTACCTCTTCCAGGCCATCGAAGGGGAGACGCCCGACGGTCACCGCGTCCTCGTCATCTGGCGCACCCTGACGGGCGATATGGCCCGGGACAATGCCGCATTGGACGCTTATTTTGTCGATAACTACGGCAACGGTGCCGCCGCCTTTGACCGCATCTATGTCAATGGCGACAACAACCTGGCGCTCCACAGACCCGGCGACCATGCCTGGAGGGTCTTTTCCATCGAAGAAGCCTTCCTGAAAGGCATGTTTGACGATCAAAGCTACTGAGGAGGGCGGTCATGGCCAAGACATCCGGTGTGCAGAACCGCTCCCCGAAAGGTAGTGGCAAAGGCAGGGGAAAAGGCAGGGGCAAAGGCCGCGGCGCAGCCCTGAAAGACAAAGCGACGCTGCCCTTTGAACAGCGCCTGGTCCTCAACCGCTACATGTTCCAACTCTTCGGCTGTCGCGATCTGGCCGATTTGGTCGGTGTGCCCAAAGACCGGCAGGGATTTATGATCGATGCCGTCACAGGGATGAAAGAGCCCCGGCTGGAACAATGGGACGACGATAACATCACCCGCTTTCATCACTTCCTAAGCAACCGCCTGCCCGACCACGCTCCCATACAGCGCGAACAGTTGCTCCAGTATGACCAGAACATCGTCCGGCACACCCTGGCCATTCAGGAACGACGGGAAAAGCGCGTCTACTGGAAGTACTTTCAATACCTCGCCCTGCTCTTCACCGAAATCTACCTGGACCGGTACTTCAGCGATCCCGAAAGCCTCCTGAAGGAATTGAACGCCTTTGTCGACGCCTTCAACGCGGGAAAGGTTGATGGCGACCAAATCGCTCCCTATCAGCCTGAAGACCTGCGCAAGTTGGCCTTCTGGAGCGCCACCGGCTCCGGCAAGACCCTGTTGATGCACGTCAACATCCTTCAGTACCTGCACTATCTGAAACTGCGCGGCCGGGAAGAACGGTTGAACCGGATCATTCTGTTGACGCCGAACGAGGGCCTCTCTCGCCAGCACGAAAAGGAGCTGCACCTGTCCGGTCTGGCGGCGAGCCTCTTCGCGAAAAGCGATGGCGGCGCCTTCAAGGGCCAACAGGTCGACATCATCGACATCTACAAATTGCAGGATGAACGGGAAAAGAAGGGGACCGCCATGGTCAAGACGGTCCCCGTGGGCGCTTTTGAGGGCAACAACCTGGTGCTCGTCGATGAAGGCCACCGCGGCGCCGGCGGCGATGACTGGAAGCCCAAACGAGACAGGCTGTGCGAACAAGGCTTCTCTTTCGAGTATTCGGCCACCTTCGGCCAGGCCATGAAAGCCTCCGCGAAACGAGAACTTGTCCAGGAATACGCCAAGTGCATCCTCTTCGATTACCGCTATCGCTACTTCTACGATGACGGCTTTGGCAAGGAATTTGCGATCCTGAACCTTGCCGATGAGCGTGACGAGATGATGCGCCGCCGCTACCTGACGGCCTGCCTGCTCGTCTATTACCAGCAACTGCGCCTGTTTGCCGACAAACCGAAGGAAGCGGCCCGATACCTGCTGGAAAAACCGCTGCTCGTTTTCGTGGGCGGCAAGGTGACGGCTGTGCGGAAAGAGAACAAGCGCCAGGTCTCCGATGTGCTGGACACGCTGTTGTTTTTGAAGGCGTTTGTCGGTGCGCCTGGGCACGCCAAAAGCGATTTGCGGCAGTTGCTCTCCGGACAGACCGGTCTGCATGGCTCGGACAAGCGGGATCTCTTCGCCCACCGCTTCAATTATCTGAAAAGCCTGGGCTGGAGCGTAGAACGGCTCTATGAAGACATGCTGCGGTTGCTCTTTCATACCGATACAGCCGGGGCGACGATGCATGTGGAGAACCTGAAAAAAGCCGACGGGGAAATCGGCCTTCGCTTCGGCAATGGCGGTTATTTTGGGGTGATCAACGTGGGCGACGCGCCTGCGCTGCTGGCCCTTTGCGAAACACAGGGTCTTCCCTTCGAGACGAATGACTTCACCGGTTCCCTCTTTCGCCGCATCGATGAGAAGGACTCGCCGATTAATGTGCTCATCGGCTCGAAAAAGTTTACCGAGGGCTGGAACAGTTGGCGGGTCAGCACGATGGGCCTCATGTATGTGGGCGCCGGCGAAGGTCCGGAAATCATTCAACTGTTCGGTCGCGGCGTCCGATTGAAGGGCAAAGGGTTCTCCCTCAAGCGCAGCAGCCGCCTTCCCGGAGAAAAAGCGCCGAAATGGCTGGAGACGCTGGAGACTCTCCATGTGTTCGGGGTCCGGGCCGATTACATGGAGCAATTTAACGAACACCTGGAAGCCGACGGGGTAACCAAAGGCCGGGAGTGGACCGACCCGGTCGCACTGCCGGTCATCCGGCAACGGAGCAAGCGGCCATTGACATTCTTGCAGATCCGTGACGAGGCGGACTTCAAAAGGCGCGGCGAAAACCCGCTCTTGTCGCTGCCCGATGAACGCCTGCTGCGGCGGCCCATCGTTCTCAACTGGTACCCGAAGGTTCAAGCCATGCAGAGCAAAAGGAAAGCTTACGGCTTTCCGGCGGGTGGAGCAGGGGAAGAGGAGTGGAGGGGCGCGACAGGGGCGACAAGCGCGACAAGCGCGATAGGCCCGACGGGCGCGACAGTAGCGAAAGATTTGATAGATGCGTCAGTAACGCGAGAACTAAGGCAAGCGAAGTTGGGAGAGGGAAAGTTGGGAGAAGCGAACACCGCTTTTCTCGATGTTGACGCCCTCTACTTCGAACTCTTGCGGCATAAAAGGGAGCGGGGCTACCATAACCTGACGATTCCCCGTGGAATCGTGGAGCAGTTGCTGGCGCGGACCGATTGGTATATCCTCCAGATTCCCCCCGACCTGCTGCGACCGGGCGATTTTACCCGTGTGCGCCTCTGGCAGGAAATCGCGGCGGCATTGCTCAAAAGGTACTGCGACCGTTTCTACTACGTCAAGAAGGCGGCCTACGACAGCCAGCACTTAGAGTACGTGGGACTCGATGAATATGAAGCGAGCCGGGCGAAGCGAGGCAAGCCGGGGAACTTCTTGGCCGAGTATGAGGTCAGGGTGCGCCAGGATTTTGACGGCGCCGGTGAGGCGGTCCGACAGTTGACCCAACTGGCCTCTGACATCCGGGCCAAGAATTTGGCCGAGGTGAGACTGGGCGGTTTTCAAACGATTCTATCGAAACGGCATCTCTATCAGCCCTTGATCCATGTGGAAACGGAAACCTTTCAAGTCAGCCCCGTCGCTTTGAACGATGGGGAGCGCAGGCTCGTCCGCCACATCGAACAGTGTTATCAGGCGAAGGCGAGTTTCTTCCGTGACAAAGAACTGTACCTGCTCCGGAATCAAAGCCGGGGGCGCGGACTTGGCTTTTTTGAAGCCGATAACTTCTACCCCGATTTTATCCTCTGGCTCTTCCATGGAGACAAGGAGCACATCGTCTTCATCGATCCGAAGGGATTGGTCTGGTCGAATGGTCCGAGAGACCCCAAGATCCACTTTGCCGAGTCGATCAAGGAGATCGAGCGACGGTTGGGCGATCCCAGGATTCGATTGCATTCCTTCATCGTCACGTCGACGCCCTTTCACACAATCCAGGATCGCGGATGGGACGAGAACATATCGCCGCGAGATCTGGAGAGGTATAACGTCTACTTTCAGGAAGACGATGAGAGATATGATTATGTGGAGAGGATCATCAATAGGGTTTTACAAGACGGATGATCTGCGATGACGAGATTTTGTTCGGGGCCGACTTCTCTTCGGTTCCTCATGAAATGAGTTCTCCTGCTCCTGATTCAAATTCTGCGTCCAATGAAGAAGCCGTCTCCTGCGTTTGTTTGAGGGAGACGGCTTCTTGCTATTCTTTTGCTATTTTTATGAAGCAACAGGCACACACAATACAACAGAGACAACACAATAGGGACTAAACAACAGACAATACAACAGGCACAACGAATGGAACGCATATGTAGCGGAACGGGAGTCTAATAGATCAATCCGGCCATCTCCCAAAACGGCACGGCGGCGCATACGGAAACCAGACAGATCAGACCGTAGAGAATCGCCAAGCGGCGTGTCTGATCATGGTTGAACAATTTTTCATCGGTGCCGTCCAGCATGGAAAAGTACATGGCGTTTTGGTTCGGCAACACCCATGTATTGCTGGACAGCAGCAGGATCAGACCGGCTGCAATGGGATCGATCTGCATCGCCTCACAGAGAGGCGTCACCGTCAACATGCCGACGAGCAAGGCCGGCGTGATGGGCAGCACGAACCGCAGCAGATAGATATAGACGGCAACGGCCAGCAAAAAGACCAACTGATTGCCCATGACCATTTGCAACATCGGTTGCAGCAGTTGAGACAGCGCATCGGTCAAACCGGTCTGTTTCATGGCGTTTCCGAACCCCAGCATCGATCCGAAGGTGATCAGAAAGCCCCAATCGATGCCGGAGCGGATCGTTTTGTCGTTCAACACAGCGCCGGCATAGAGGATGAGGAAACTAACGAGGGCGACCCAGGCGCTGTCAATATGATGCCAGGACTGAGTCAAAAAGCCGATGAGCGAGAAGGAGGTCGCCAGCAGGCACACCTTCTCCTCGCGCGTCAACGGGCCGAGGATGGTCAGTTGCGCGTCGATCATCTCCGGGTGGATCTGTAGCGGTTCCTTGTGGGGGAACAGGAGCAGAACCGCCAGTAAAGATAGGATGAAAAAAGGCAAAGCCAAGGGCACCGCATGGAGGAACCAAGTCTGATAGGGCATCGCTTGCGCCTCATGATGGGGGAGAAGCCCCAGGATCAGATAGCACACCGCCGCGCCATTTAGGAACAGGAAGGACATGTGGCCGAATCCGAGTAGGCAACTCATCGATAGACCAACGGAGGCGTTGCTGCGGGCGGGAAGCCGCAGCGTTTCTCCCAAGGCAATCAGCAGGGGCGTCATCAGGGCCACGCGTGCGTTCGATGATGGAATCACCGGCGTCAGCAGGGCGCCTGTGATCGCCCAAGCCAGGGTTTGCCCACCGTAGTTGGGCGGAAAGCGCTTCATCACCAGCAGCGCCAACCGGTACATCAGCCCGGTGCGCGATATCCCGGCGGTGAGGGCCGACACGCCGAGGATAAGAAACCACGATGAATGAGAAAAACCGGAAAAGGCGACAGCCGGCGTCGTCGCTTGCAGCAAGACGGCCGCCAGTGGCAGGCACAGGGCGATGGCGTGGGGAGAAAAGAGGTCGAAGGACCAAAAGAGGGCGGCGGCGGCGATGATCTGCAACATGGCGATATGAGCGGGCTGCATCCCTAGCGAATGGAGGAGGAAAGAAAGCAGCGTCACAGATAATGCAGTGAAGCCAAGGAGAGCCAGTGTTTTCGATTGTTTCAGTTTATGTATCCAGGCGCCGCCCCCGGATGGGGAAGGAAGCTCCAGCGTGGCGGAAGGCTGCCGTCTTTGCGTCAACGCTTCCTCAGAATATCCATTGCCGTCATAGACGGCATCGACGGCGATCTCTTCAGCGATCGTCTGCTGCAAGTCTCTGTCATGTCCGGAGTAACGGGCCAGGCGATTTGAAAGCAGCTTGGTAAAGTCGATGGCGAGACGGTGATGCTGTTGTAGCAGATCGTCGAAACGTTCCTTGGACAATCGCGCCAGCCGGCAAGGGGTGATGGTCTTCGCCGTGACGGTCCGGGGATCACCCGTTAACAAGGCCATCTCGCCGAAACAATCATGGGCGTCATACTGAGCCAGGACGCGAGGGGCATGTCCATCGACCGGTTCGCGATAGACGGTGACTGATCCCGATATGATCAGGTACAAGGAATCGCCCGGATCGCCTTCGTGAAAGACGACATGGCCCGCCGGGAACCGTACTTCTTCAAACTCAGGCAGCAATTTGGCCCGGTCGACCCGGTCCAGGCCGGAGAAGATGGGCATGTCCAATAAACGCAAATCGACATCCACGAGGGGGAGGACCTCCCTGTTATACCAGCGTAATCATGAGTTGATATCATATTACATGATTACGCTGGAAAAAGACACTTTTTGAATTATTGGCTGGTTTCGTATTTTGTTCCTTTTTAGATTTCAGACGAACTGTTGTTGAGTTGAACGGAAAATAACGCTGAGACAATAATAACGTTCAATGGCGAGAGGCTTAAGTTTTTAAGTCATTCACTTAATAAAAACGTTCCCAGGATAATACACACAAGTGATGCATTGTGCTAACAACGATACTAGAAATATGCTTGATCGAAGAAGGAATTACAGGGATTATTTGACGAACTATATGGAGAATTTTTCTACCAAGGAGTTGCTAAAAATTGTCGATTGATCTGATTTTGAAAGACAATAATATTTATCCTGACTTTTCTGAAATAAGCGATTTGTATCCAGAAAAGTGTTTTTACCTTGATTATGTGCCAAGGTTAATTAGAGGGGTTGACTCATATAATCAAGTTGAGCTTATTTATGCTGATAACAAAAGGGAATATAAGAATGAGATGTCGAAAATAAAAAAAATCATAAGGATATTGTGGGCTTATTATAATGTTAATGTAAGAACAACTTTGTTTGATCAGAATATCAACATTTATTCCGGCGTATTAACGAAAAAAAGATTTCAATTACTTAATAAAATAGTTGCCGAAAAAGATGCATACCGTTTATCAAAGGAATTAAAAAAGTTAGAAATTCTAATTGACTTAGGTTTGATGGATAATTTGTTTTCTGTTTTAGTGTTTAAAGATATTGACACAATGTTCTGGCTAAATGGGTTAATTGTGCCGTTATATATTGGTGATGAGAAAGCAATTGCTTTTTTGGAGAAAATTTGTACAACGGAAGGCATCTATCTTCGTCGTTTCGAAAAATATCAACAGGGTGTTACAGCTAAGTTATAACGTCCAGAAATAGACGATGTTAATTTCCGAAACTTGACGGATTTCTCTGTCAAGACAACACATACCCGATCGATGCTGCGACCCGCCGTCACCGCCTTTCAGAGAATCTCATACAGACTGGCGCCTGTCAAGGGCAAGGGCTGCGCCCCGCCTTCGGCGTCCCTTGACAGACGCCAGTCTGTCGGAAGAGGGCGGCACAAGGTCGTTAATCAGAGAAAGAAGTAGTCCTAAAATTGTCGAATGAATGATGAACTAGAAAAAATGAAATTTCGCCCAAAACATCAAAAGTCAGTTGGTTGACTTTAGGACGAGAGAAAAAATTCCAATCGATAAGGGTGATCTTGGCTCAAGCATTTGGTCTAGATGATGCAGTTGTTCGTTTTGATGGTGATACTGCTTTTGAGCTTGAATTGTAGTCGATCTGCGACGCCGGGGGGGAACCATCCCTTTAGGATTTCTCCCTCCGGAGAGGGATCATCAAGCGCACAGTGGAAAGGGGAATGGCGCCCATGCTGTTACCGACGCCTGTCTTGGAGTCCATGTCAATCAAGCGCGGCTTGCTGTTCATATGCCTGCTCCTGATCTCCCACACCACATCCGCCTGTTTGAGCCAAACGGCGCACCCCGGCGGAGTGCCAATAGAAGAGGCTTTTGCGCCAGAACAAGAGTTCGCTGCGCCAAAGCAAGAGCCAGTGGGACCAACACAAGCGCCTGCCGGGCCGAGCAAAAATACTGCCTTGAACCAAAATGAGCTATCGCAAGCATTCCCCATGAACCGCGCCATGGAGGTTTCTCTCCCACCAGCACTCATGGGGGTATTTCTCGTCGACTGGCTTGATGAGGGACGGCTGGTCGTCGGCCTCCAAGACAGCGAAGATGACCAGCTTACGGCCTCCCTCTACATCTATGACCTGCAACAGAAAAAACTGACCCTCTTCTATCAGGGAAAAGACGAAACGGGCTACGAAATGACCCTGAAGCACCTGAAGGACGACGCTTTCGCTTTCCTGGGCCGGGATAAAATCACGATCTTCGATAAAACAACACTCCAACCGCAGCGGGTGATCCGCTTGCCGCCTTCAACGAGGGGAAGTGACCTGTCGAGCGATGGGCAACGGCTTGTTTTTTGTGACGATAGAGGCTTGAATGTCGCTGACACCGATCTGTCCAACCGGAAGCTATTGGTGAAAAGAACCGGGCAGGACCTGCATGTCAAAGCCCCTTTTTCCCCGAAATGGTCGAATGACGACAGTCAGTTGCTCTACATCCTGTGCCTCTACGAAGGAACCGAGGGCCTTGGCGTCATCCAGCCTAATGGAACGGGCCACCAGTTCTTCCCTATCCCCGATGTGGGCTACACCCAATGGCTGAACGATAATCGGCAGATCCTCTGTGGGCAAAGCGACTACATACAGACCCTTTCCATGCTCATCGACACCGGGACGGGGACCATGACCAACCTGGATGATGAGCGCAATAAGTGCGGGATGATCATGGATCGCTCGAACGAGCGCATCGCCTATGCGCTGCGGGTCGAAGAGCAGGAACCGTACAGGCACGAAATGACCGTATATATCCGTGATCGGAAGTCTGGACAGGACCGGTTCGCCAGTTCGGTGCACTATCAAATCAGAAATATCTCTTGGGCCCCGTCCAGCCGACAAATCGCCTACTCGACCATCTCTGAAAAGGGGGAGAGCAAGCTCTGGGTTCAGCCCCTGGAATGAGCGGACAAAACTGCTGGCTCAGGAGAGGCTTTACGATAGCAAGGACTACCATTATTTGGACAATTCAAGAGTGGACCTAGGGAATGTAAAGTTCGGCCACATTAGGAGCACTAACTTGCTAAAAATATGGGAAAGTGTGTAAAATGGAACTTGAACGATGGAATGAACCGTCTTGAGGTGTGGAATTGGTATGGAACGTGAACGCTTCTCCGCGATGACTGATACCATCTTGAAGGAAAATCTAAGTTCTTATCGAATACAGGTTTTCTTTTTTGGTTCCTGGTCCCGATTCCAGGAACGTCCATCCTCTGACATCGATATCGCCATTCTTCAAGCAGAAAGCTGAAAATGCCTTGTCCGCAGCGGCATGCTGCACTGACCGGGGGGAAGATTCCCTCCGGTCTTTTTATCTTTCAAAATTGCCAAGACTATGAAGGAGTTTTTTTGCTAGTAGTGGAAACTTATCAACACACAATTTGTTACAACGAGTGATATTCGCGACCACAGAAAGGAACGGTGAGGCGCAGATGAACAGTTCATCGCTGTTACAGAAGACACTGGTCCTTGTCCTGTTGCCGACATTGCTCATTTTCATCAGTTTGATCGGCTTTGTCGCCTATCGGTCACAATCGGTTGCCCAGGCCAACGCGGAGCAGTTGGCAGAGCATCTCGGAAAAGAAGAAGCCAATATCATCAAAGCCGAAATGGAGCTTGCCCTTGATGCGGCGCGGACGATGGCCCATTCTTTTGAAGGGGTTGGCGAAAGCACGAAGCGCATCACCCGCCAGCAAGCGAATGATATCCTCTCTAGCGTGTTGAAACATAGCCCGAACTTTTTTGGCGTCTGGCTATGTTTTGAACCGGATGCTTTTGATCAGCAGGACCATCTCTTTCGCAATCAGCCAGGCCATGACGCGACGGGGCGCTTCATCCCCTACTGGTATCGCTCCGGAGGCAGCGTAAAGATGGAGATGCTTGTTGACTACGATAAACCGGGCGCTGGCGATTACTACTTATTGGCGAAAAATAGCGGGGAAGAGACGGTGTTGGAACCCTATCCGTATACGGTCGATGGGAAGGACTATCTGATGACCTCGGCTGTCGTTCCGATCAAGGTGGGCGGAAAGGTAGTTGGGACCGCCGGTGTCGACTTCTTATTGGCGTCCTTGCAAAGCCTCGTTAAAGACATTCAAGTCCCCGGTGGCGGCCATGTGATGACCTTGTCCAACAAGGGGAGTTTTATCACTCATCCAGATGAGACATGGCTGGGGAAAAATATTCGCGATATGGATGATTCAAAAGACGTAGATGCGATTGTGCAGGCCATTCAATCGGGAAAAGAACACAAGGCGATCAGCGAATTTCCAGATCAAAAGGGGGAGATCTTCAAGGTCTTCGTCCCGATTAAAATGGGCAGCACCCAGACGCCCTGGTCTTTTGCGCTGGCCTTCCCGATGGAAGCGATTATGGCCGAATCCCGTTCTGCTGCGATGACGGTGCTTGTTCTAAGCGCCGTAGGGATTCTATTGATTGTCGGCGCTGTGTACGTGGCGATTCGTTCGATCATCAAACCCATTGAAAGTTGCGTGGCTTTCAATGAAGCGGTTGCGGAAGGGGATTTCTCTTCCGATGTGCCGGAAGCGTTCACTAGGCGGAAGGATGAACTCGGAAAACTGGCTCGTGCCAATCAAAAGGGAGTCGAGAATGTTCGAGCGGTGCTCCAGCAGATCAGCATGACATCTCATACACTGTCCGAATCGTCGCGCCAACTCTCGGCGCTGGCCGAGAATTACTCTGCCATGACGGAAGAGATCATCGCTTCGACCGGCGAGGTTGCCTCATCCATGGAAGCCATGTCGGCCACGACAGAGGAAGTGGCGGCTTCCAGTGTGGAAACGCAAGGGATTATGCAGAAGATGAGCCAACTTGCCAGAGAGGTGCAGGGGAAGTCCATGGCGGTCGACCAAAAGGCGCAGGAGATCGGACAGAATGTGAAGCAAGCCCATCGCAAAGCTCAGGATACCTTTGCTGCGCTCAAGCAGAAATTGGAACAGTCGCTCCATGAAGCCCGTGTGATCACCCAGATATCGGGCTTGGCCGATTCCATATCGAACATTGCAGAGCAAACCAACCTGCTCTCGCTGAATGCGGCCATTGAAGCGGCTCGTGCCGGCGAACAGGGCAGAGGCTTTGCTGTTGTCGCAGAAGAGGTGCGCAAGCTGGCGACAGCGTCTTCGACGGCTGTCGGCGGTATCCAGCAGTTGACCCATCAGGTGCTGCTCGCGATAGAAGAGTTGATCGCCAATGCGAACCAGTTGCTGCAGTTTGTGAACAGCGATGTCAATGTGGACTATGAAAAGTTCCTGAATATCAGCCTCCAGTATCAACAAGATGCGCAGGAATTCTTCCAGGTAGTCCAGGCGATCGCCGATGGTTCTCATAAGGCGCACCAAGCGGTGGAAGAGGTTGCGACCGCCATAGAATCGGTGGCGGCTTCCGTTGAAGAAAGCACAGCCAGCACAATGGAAATTGCGCAGGGTTCGGAGCAATCAAAAGATTCGTTGCAAGATGTGGTCCTTGCGGTGGAGCGGTTGAGTCAAGAAGCGGAACAGTTGACGATGCTGATGGGGAAATACAAGTTGTAAAAAGGGGCGAATCAATTTTCATTTCCTTTTCAGAAATACATGTTACAAAAAAGATGCCGATAAAAAACAGAATTTGCGGCAGAGATTGGAGTGGAGGCGCCTGATGAAAAAAGGAACAGTGAAGGCCGTCGCCTTGTTGGCGACGGCGATTTTGAGCGCCAGCGTGATCGCTGGATGTGGACTATCATCGAAAACGCCGGAAACCATAGCGAGCGAAAGCAGCAAAGTCGCACCGGGCAAAGAAAAGGGCAATATGCCAGCCCCGCCTACAGGTGGGGAAATGGAAAAAGCGAATACAGCCCATATCAAACAGAAGTGGCTCGATGTGCCCTATGCGAACCTGTCGGATGCCCAAAAGCTGGATATCTACCTGCCCAATGAGGGGAAGGGACCCTTTCCCGTCATTCTTTCGATTCATGGCGGCGGATTCATGTTTGGCGATAAGGCCGATGGACAGCTTACGCCTATGTTGGAAGGGCTCAATCGAGGCTATGCAGTCGTCGGTGTAAACTATCGTTTGAGTGGAGAAGCCCAATTTCCAAAACAGATCAATGACATCAAAGCGGCGATTCGCTGGATTCGCGCAAATGCCGAGCGGTATCAACTGAATCCCGACAAGATCGCTGTCTGGGGAGGGTCGGCTGGCGGCAACCTCTCTGCCTTGGCGGGCACCTCTGCCCACGTCAAAGACCTGGAAGACCTTACTTTAGGCAATCCGGAACAGTCGAGCCAGGTGAAGGCAGTTGTCGATTGGTTTGGGCCGGTCGATTTTCTCAAGATGGATGATCAATTCCGTGTTAGCGGGAAGGGAACGCCCAACCACAACAACGCCGATTCCTTTGAGTCCAAGCTGATCGGGAAGCAGATCACGGAAGCGCCCGAGTTGGTGAAGGCGGCCAACCCCGAGACATACATCACACCGGATGATCCGCCCTTTTTCATCCAACATGGCACAGAAGACAAACTGGTGCCAACGGAACAGTCGGTGAACTTTGCGAAACGCCTAGAGAACGTGTTGGGCAAAGAAAAGGTTGTCTTGGAATTGCTCCAGGGAGCCGGACATGGCGATCCCCAGTTTTCGAAGGATGAAAATGTGAAAAAGGTTCTCGATTTCCTTGACGCACAGTTGAAGGGCTAAAATTAGGAAGCAAAACCATTCAAAAAGAGCGCCGCCAAAAAGAGTCAACCCGCCCCTTAGCGTCAGCAGGGAGGCGGGTTGTTTTCTGTCAAAATCCCCCGCATCCCTCTCCGAAACCCCGGCGTCCCCCCATTCGACGGATGCGGCACATGGCGGTGAGCGACCCCCATCTTCGCCAGCGTCTCGGCCGCATGCCCGCCGATGGCGACCACGAGCAGACCCTCCGCCCCGGACGCTACACTCAGCAGTTTCCCAAAAAAGGCTGCTCCCACCGCCAGCTCCTCCTTCGCCGGCGTGCGGTTGCTGAGCAGTCCCTTTTTTGCGTCATAAGGGTGGAAGGGGAAGATGTTCCATAGGATCACGTCAAAAGGGGAGAGACCGTTATGGAAGATCTCCTTCCATACCACCGTCGCCGTGGGTTCGGCAAAGCCCGATGCGCGTTGGGCCGGTTTCAGGTGGGGGGAGGCGGGGTTGCTTGTCCGTCCAGCCATGTGATCGCCGAGGATCACTGCCGGAGATACGTCGGGGTGTTTGCCCATCAGCATCCGCTCCGATGTGAGGGCCACGCCAGAGAAACGGCCGCCCTGGTAGCCCACCGCTTCGGCGACAAAGAGATACTTCGCCTCTTTGCGGAGCCGGAGGTATTGTTTCAGATGGGCCCTGCGGATCTCCGGCGCGTCGGGGCTGATATCGGTATCGAAATGATAGTCCCGCCAGGGATTGAAGGCTTGGGGAGACGCGAAGGCGGCCAGTTCGCCGACAAAATCCTCGATTGTATGGTCATGTCGACGGTCATTTCCATGTGTATGTAGGCGGTCATGTAGACGATCATTCGCTGGGCGATGATTGATATTAGCCATTGGGAAACCTCCTTTTGTGACGATTATAGCGGTCGCTGTGACCGCTTCCAATGGCAAGTTATGGCGAAAAAACAGGGGTTGTACCCGGCCGGTGAGGCCGCCGTGTACAACCCCTGTTGTGTCAATCGGTTTTTTGTGAATGAAAGACGCGCGGTTTCTGATACGATATAATAGATGTAGTCGAAGAAACCAACGACTCAGCCAGTCTTCGGAGGTGAGTTCGTGAAAGAAATTTTGATTTCTGGGTTGCGCATCTTCCTATCGAGTTCGATCGCGGTCACGACCTTTCTGGCGACCTATTTGCTCGGCGGATTTGAATTCGTACCAGCCCTGGCCCTCGGCGGTGTAGCCTATTTCGTGACTTCCAAAGGAATTCAGCGCCGTTTCGCCTTGCCGCCCGGCCAGCATGCACTGACTGATGGCGCCGATCCTCATTACCTGGAGAAAATCCATAAGGAAGCCCGTCGCAAATGGAAAGTCATCGGGCGCTATCGCTTCAAAGTCCGTTCCCTCTCCATCTGGCTCAAAGTGACCCGCCTCTATAAAATCGCCGAACAGATCCTCGACATCACGGGGAAAGACCTCAGACAGATCAACAAAGCGCAGGCTTTTTTCAACCATTATCTCGACGCCACCGTCACCATCCTGGAAAAATATTCGCTCCTGTCCAGCCAACCGATTTCCAATGATGAGATTCGCGACGCCCTGGAAAAAACTCATACGGGATTGCAAGACCTCGTTCACGGCTATGAAGAACAGTTGAACAATCTCCTGGCCAAAGATTTGTTGGAACTTGATGTGGAAGTCAACGTGTTGAAGCAGACCCTTGACTCGAAAGGAGAGAAAAAATGACCAGACCGAATCCGGCGGATCCTTTTGACATTCCCGGCCCGTTCGACCGCATCCAGGTGCCCGTAACGCCTGCCCCGCTGGTGTCGCCCCAGTCGACCCCCGCGCCGTCCTTAGCGGCAACCCCGCCCGAACCGGCGGTGACCCTCGCCGCCTTACCTGCCGATCAGCAGCAAAAGGCGCTGGCCCTGGCCAAGCAAATCGATGAGAAAAACCCGCAAACCCTGCTGCAATACGGCTTGCCCGTTCAGTCGGAGCTTTCCCGTTTTGCCGATAGCATCCTCGATCATGTACGGGCAAAGGATTCCGGTCCCGTCGGGGAGGTTCTCGGCAATTTGATGCTGAAACTCAAAGAAGCCAATCCCGATGACCTGATGGAATCGAAAGGCGGCTTCTTCAATAAGTTCTTCGGTTCGGCCAAGCGTTCCGCCGAAAAGGTCCTGGCCCGCTACCAGACCTTGGGCGGCGAGATCGACCAGATCAGCCTCCAATTGGATAAAGCACGCCTCCAGCTCCTGCGCGATGTCACCTTGCTCGAAACCTTGTTCCACAAAAACCGGGAGTACTTCAACGAGTTGAACGTCTACATCGCTGCCGCCCAGCACAAGCTGGAGGAGCTGCGCACCCGGACCATCCCCCAACTGCAGCAACGGGCCGCCGCCACCAACGACACAGCCGTCGTGCAGGAGTTGAACGATCACCTCCAATTTGTCGACCGGCTGGAAAAGAAGGTCCACGACCTGTTGATCAGCCGCACCGTCACATTGCAGACTGCGCCACAGATCCGCCTGATTCAGAACAACGACCACGTGCTGGTGGAAAAAATCCAATCGTCCATCTTGACGACGATCCCGCTCTGGAAAAACCAGATTGTGCTCACCTTGACGCTGCAACGCCAGCAGACCGCCCTGGCCATGCAGCGGCAGGTCACGGATACCACCAATGAACTGCTCCTGCGCAACTCGGAGATGCTCAAGACCAATACCATCGGCGTCGCCCGGGAAAATGAACGGGCCATCGTCGATATGGCAACGTTGAAAAAGACCCAGGAAAACCTGATGGATACGCTGGAAGAGACCTTGAAAATCCAGCAGGAGGGCCGCGTCAAGCGCCGGGAAGCCGAGGCGGAACTGGCCCGATTGGAGCAGGATTTGAAAAACCGCATGGCCGCCATGGTCACCGGGGCGAGTCGTTCGATGTGAGAGTTGCCTTGGAATGAGCGGCCTTTCCCGTTGGTCCGAGAGTAGAGTTCTGTTATACCGATAAAAGGGGATGACCCTCCGCACATTGTGCAGAGGGCCATCCCCTTGATATTTATTCATCATCTTCATGTGAAGGACGCTGTCTCTTAAAAGATACTATCCTGGTAGAAGGACTCTATCTCTAAAACACTGCGAAGTCATGCAGTAACATTATTTTCTCTTTCCTATTAGTACGCTTACATACCCTTGATTTTTCGGAATTGTTACTTTTGGACCGCTTTTAACTCGACAAAGGCGGCTTTCAGCTGCTTGCCGATCCGTTCGCTTGACTTGTGGGCATCCATGAAGTACATCGTGGTGCTCCCCCGGTAAGGGAAAGTGTCGCCGAACAGGGCGTATTCTAGGCAGGTGCGCACGATGTTGACGGAGCAGTCCTCTTCATGATTGTCCCGGCAGTCCTTGCATTCCAGGAGAACCATGGCGAGCGCTTCGAGCATGTCGTCCTCTGAATAGGTCTTTAGATCTTTGCTGGGGATCATCGAACTGCCCTGGGGGATGCTGGTGACCTTTTTGGTCACCACATAGTTGGCCACTTTTCTAGAAAAAAAGACAAGGCATTTGTTTTTTTCACAGGTGCCGCAAGACTCTCCGTGCAGACAAAGGGCATCCAGTTTTTTCTGGAGCGCCTCAAAGTTGATCTCCCGTTCCGTCACTTGTCTTCACGCTCCGCTCTTAGTCGTTGAGAAAATCGAGGAAATCGTTTACTGCCTCTTCCGCTTGCGGCAGTTTGTCTGCCGGGAGGACAAAGGGATCCAGTCCGACACGCTTCATGGTAAGGCAGAGGCGCTCTTTTGTTTCGGCCAATTGCCGGTATGTATGCAAAACATGATCCAGCACGGTGAAGACGGCCTCCCGGGAGATTTTTTGGTAGGCCCGCTGGGCATGGACGGGGTTGCGGCTTCCACCGCGGCCGCCGATATAGATGTCAAACTCGTTCTGGCCGACAGCCGTGACGCCGAAGTCGGCGCAGTGGGGATCGGTGCATCCCCGGTGGCAGCCGGCGACGCTGATTTTGAAATCGTGAGGTGTCGGCTGGTTGCTGTATTTGCCTTGAATCTCCACAGCCAGTTCGAAGACGTCGCTAAGGCTGCGGTGACAGAGGGCATGACTGCCGGGGCATCCTTTGACGTTGCGGACGATGTCGCCGAAGCAACCCAACTCCAATCCGAGGGCATGCAGCCCTGTGGTGAAGCGTTCGAGGTTCTCTTCAGGGAGCAGGACCAGTAAGGTCTGCCGGGTCGTCAGCTTGCTGCCGATGGCGCCCACTTCCGGCAACAGCTTGCCGAGCCCCAACAACTGTTCCGGTGTGATAAAACCGCAGGGGGTGATGATGCCGACACCGAGAACACCGTTGCGCTGTTTGAAAATGGCTTTTCCCAATAGGATCACCCTTTCTAAAGTTGGGGTTCCGGTTGTAAGAAAATAAAGGCTGTTTTAGTTTTTCATTACTTTGTACATTTTATCGCTTGTTTATATCAGGTGGCAAGGTATATATTTTTTGTTGTTTAAGATTTATTCAACCCTAGGCAATGCTGAACAAACACGGTTAAAAATGGTACATACAAGATAGAAAAGTGGAAATTTTGATGTTCATCTTCTTGAACAAAGATAAAAAACCGGGTATTTTTTAAGGAATTAAAAAAGAGAATCCCTGTCTTCGTTTTCGCAGGGAATCTCTTCGAAGGTACTAGCGTTCCTGTGAACTGAACTTTTGTTTGCAAGGCTTCCGGGTATATGGGCAAGCCTTTTTATTGTTTATGTACACCCTTCATTTGAATAAATGTCTCCTTCAACTGCTTCCCGATCCGCTCACTCGACTTGTGGGCGTCCAGGAAGTACATGGTCGTGCTGCCGCGATAGGGGAGCTTGTCGCCGAAGAGGGCGTATTCTAAGCAGGTGCGGACAATGTTGACGGAGCAGTCCTCCTCATGGTTGTCCCGGCAGTCCTTGCACTGCAGGAGGACAAGCGCCAAGGCCTCGATAATTTCTTTTTCAGAATAGATCTTCAGGTCCTGGTTCGGGATCATGGAGCAGCCCTGGGGGATGTTGGTGACCTTTTTCGCCAGCGCGTAGTTGGCCACTTTCCGCGAAAAGAAGACGAGGCATTTGTTTTTTTCGCAGGTCCTGCAGGCCTCTCCATGCAGGCAGAGGGAGTCGAGCTTTTTCGAGATCTCCTCAAAACGGATCTCGTTTTCCGTCATACCGCCTTCACGCTCCTCTCCTTATTCGGCGAGAAAATCGAGAAAATCGTTCTCTTCCGCTTCTGCCTTCGGCAGTTTGTCTTTGGGGAGGACGAAGGGGTCGATGCCGACGCGCCGGATGGTCAGACAGAGGCGCTCCCGCTCTTCCGCCAATTGCCGGTATGCGGTCAAGACATGATCCAGCGCAGTAAAGACGGCTTCCCGGGAAATCCGCTGGTAGACCCGCTGGCCATGGACGGGGTTGCGGCTGCCGCCCCGGCCACCGAGATAGATGTCGAACTCGTTCTGGCCGGCGGCAGTGACGCCGAAATCGGCGCAATGGGGGTCTGTGCAACCGCGGTGACAGCCGGCCACGCTGATTTTGAAATCATGGGGTGTGGGCTGGTTGCTGTACTTGTTCTGAATCTCTACGGCCAGCTCGAAGACGTCGCTGAGGCTGCGTTGACAGAGGGACTTGTTGCCGGGACAGCCTTTGACGTTGCGGACGATGTCGCCGAAGCAGCCCACATCCAATCCGAGCTCGCGCAGCTTCGTCGTAAACCGGTCCAGGTTCTCCTCCGGGAGCAGCACCACCAGGGTCTGCCGGGTTGTCAGTTTGCTGCCGACGGCGCCCACCTCCGGCAGAAGCTTGCCCAGGCCCAGCAACTGCTCTGGTGTGATAAACCCGCAGGGGGTGATGACGCCGACACCGAGAACGCCGTTGCGCTGCTTGAAAATGGCTTTTCCCATGCACAGATCATCCTTTCAGAAAAATGGATTCCCTGTTGGAACGCACAAGAGGCCGGAATAATCTGATTTTTCTTATGTTCCTTATTTTATCTCCCGGAAACGCGCGAAAGCAAGCAATATATTCTTAAAAAGTAATTTACAAGAAGAAGCGAATTTCATCTCTAGAAGCAAGGCTCGACTTGCTAATTTATGGCAAACATTGTAAGATGGAATATAAAGAAAGTTGTAACCGGCTTTATAGGTGTGGTGAGTATCTGATGGATGAAGGCATTCAAATCAAACTAAAGGAACGGCTCGGCGCACTCCCGGCGGTGAGTGTCGCCTATCTGTTCGGTTCTGTGGCCAAGGGTTGCGAACGACCTGGGAGCGATATCGACATCGCCATTCTGTTTCAACAGGGCCTTTCCAAATGGGAGAGATTCCAATTGCGGTTGGAGATTGCAGGTCTATTGGAAGATATTGCGGGAAGGCAGGTCGATGTGGTGGATCTCGAGGAAGCAACCTTGCTGCTCCAGCACCAGGTCCGCCGGCACGGCATTGTCATGGTAGAAAGAGAGCGGCAGCGCCGGGTCGATTTTGAAGTGCGTTCTCGCCGTGAGTTTTTTGATTTTCTGCCATACTTGGAGTATCGCAATAATGTGCTGATCGGTAAGCGGAATCGGTAGAGGGGGGAAGGCCGTGGTTGATCAATCTCTATTGAAACAAAAACTGGCATTGCTGAATGAATATATTCATGACTTGCGGGATGTGCGCGATAATCCGCCCATTAGCCTATCTGCTGTTGTGAATGACAAAAAAACTCGTCGCTTTGTTGAGCGAACACTGCATCTGGCGATTGAATGCAGCTTGGATATTGGCAATCATATTATCGCTGATGAGAAATACCGCGAGCCGAGAAGCAACAGGGATATTTTTGCCGTGCTTGTCGAAAATGGGGTGATTTCGGAGGCTCTTCTGGGGGATCTTCAAAAAATGGCGCAGTTTAGAAATCTATTGGTTCATGACTACGCGCGAATCGATCCCGACATTATCTACAAAATTCTTTATAACGGACTAAAAGATGTTGAAACATACGTAATGGAGATAAAAGATCGGTTTGTTCCGGACTAACACAACGCTACCCGTCAGCCTGAGAGGTGGTATATTTTGGGGGAGCGGGAACGATTCTCTGCGATTATCGATACGATCCTAAAGGAAAACCTCGGCGCGTACCGAGTGAAGGTGTTCTTTTTCGGTTCCTGGTCCCGATTCGAGGAACGTCCATCCTCTGACATTGATATTGCGATCCAGGCAGCGGAGCCGCTCCCTCCGGGAGCCTTGGCCCGGTTACGCGCTGCTTTTGAAGATTCCCCGTTGCCCTTGCCGCCTTGTTAAGACACTGGGTGAACATGATAAAAGATGCGGTGAATGCCGTTGAGGAATAATTAAGGTTTATCGGCTGTTTCCTAACCGGTTTTGAAAAAGCGACTCTGATTTCCGTCAAGCTATCAATTACGATTTTTTCGGTCTTTCGCTCCCCCTTTCCCCATAAATTGTATTAATCACATCGTTCTAGGGGGCGGAACCATTGGCATATAAGGTTACTTGTCCAAGTTGCGGGAGCAGGACCTATCGAAGCCGGGGCGATTATTGTCAATGCTCTCAGTGCAATATCGTCGGTTGGGAATGGAATCGCCCGCCCGATGGTGAAAAAGATGAGCAGGGATTGAAATGCCCTGATTGCGGATATGACGGTTTCCATCGTGTTGTGACCGTAGGCTTCCGATTCAGTGTCTATCGTTGCTCCGCCTGTCTGTACACGTTGATGAAACCGGGCGAATGAGAAATGAAAAAGCGACATGGTAGAGCCGACCGGTTGTGGTTGGCTCTTGTCATGTCGCTACAGGGGACCTCTTACTCATCACGGGCTGAAGGCCGTCAGGAATTTGTCTCTTTACGCCCCTTGGACGATGCGTCCGTCGGTGCCGATGACGACGATCTGCCAGGGGATGATCTTGCCGCTGGCGGCAAGGGCTTTTTTCACGGCGTTGACGATCCCGCCGCAGCAGGGGACTTCCATCCGGAGCACCGTCAGGCTCTCGATCTCATGGGTGGCCAGGATCTCTGTCAGTTTTTCGGCGTAGTCGATGTCATCCAGCTTCGGGCAGCCGATCAGGGTGATCTTGTTCTTCATGAAGTCCTGGTGAATCCCGGCGTAGGCGAAGGCGGTGCAGTCGGCGGCGATGAGCAGGCGGCAGTTGTCAAAGTAGGGCGCCCGCGGCGAGACGAGCTTTAACTGGCAGGGCCACTGGCCCAGTTGCGATTCGGCGACGACGCCCGAGCCGATTCCGGCGTTGGCGCCCGCGCCGGCAACGGCACGGCCGGCACCAGCACCAGGAGAAGGGGCGCCTTCCGCGCTGGGCGATCTCTCGATTACCCGCGCCTTCATGCCGGGACAGCCGAAGGGAGCGGGGGATGCAGCGGGAGCGGAAGCAGGAGTGGCAGTAACGGCGGCGGATGCGGAAGCGCAGGCATGAGCGTTAACAGCAGGAGCAGCCTCAGCGACGTGCTTCAGTTCTTCCATGCGCTTTTTCACGGCCACTTCGTCAAAAGGGTCCGCTTCCCGCTCTACGAGCGTGATGGCGTCGGTGGGACACTCGGGGAGGCAGTCGCCGAGGCCGTCGCAGTAGGCGTCGGAGACCAATTTGGCCTTGCCGTTGATCAGTTGCAGGGCGCCTTCGTGGCAGGCGGAGATGCAGAGCCCGCAGCCGTTGCATTTTTCCTCGTTGATGGTGACGATTTTGCGTTTCATATCTTTTATCCTCCTTCGGATTGGTTTGCCTTCGCATGTTCACTATAATAAAATTGGACAAAAAAATCGGTAGCCATGGCTACCGAAAACACACGCGAAGGAATGTGCAAAAACACGCAAAGGAATGAGCCCATGGACAGGGAAGATACGCGCCTCCTGGCCGCGTGCCCGCTTTTCGACGGCCTGGAGCCTGCCGTGGTGAAGGAAATGCTGGTATGCCTGGAGCCGAGGATCAATAAGTACAAAAAGAGTGACACCATCGCCTTCGCGGGGGAAGCCTTTGACAGCATTGGCATCTTGCTCAAGGGGGAAGCCCAGGTGATCAAGGAAACGGCGGCAGGCCACCGGTCGATGATGGCCGTGATCTGCCCTGGCGGCCTCTTTGGCGAGATCGTCGTCTTTTCCGGCAATGCCGCATGGCCGGCCACCGTCATCGCCCAGGAGGAAAGCCAGGTCCTCTTCATCCCCCGGCGCAAGCTGGTCGGGCAGTGTGAACGCAGTTGCGCCTGGCACCGGGCGATCATCCAGAACATGCTCCGCATCATCTCCGAGAAGGCCATGATGCTGAATAAAAAAGTGGAGTACCTGTCCATCAAGAGCATGCGGGGGAAGTTGAGCACCTTCTTTTTAGAGCAGCACAAAAAATCCGGCGCCGCCACCTTCCGCCTGCCCATGAAGCGGAACGAACTGGCCGACTTCCTGAACGTGTCCCGGCCGTCCATGTCCAGGGAGATGGCGCGCATGCGCGAAGAAGGCCTGATCGATTTTCATCTGGAGACGGTGCGGATCATCGATGTGGAGCGATTGAGGGAGACAGCAGAGTAAAGAGGGTGTGTTCCAAACAGAAACGCGGCTGCCGGGAGCATCCCCTTTGCCAAACCATACATGGAGGAGCAGATAAGCGTTTGCCGCCGAAATCGCTCTTCCAAATAAATTTTCTCTTTTTCAGTAAAACTAGAAGGAATTTTCTGAATTTTGAAGAAAATCTATCTCCATCTTGATGGAGGTGATGCCATGTACGAGCAACAAGCGATTCCTATGGTGGTGCGGGCGCCCTCGGCCAGTCATCCGCCGATCCCCCATGGTCTGGTCGAGGCCGCCGCTTGGGGGCCCGACACAGGCGCGTCGAGTCCGACCAACCCCGTGATCCGGTGGGGTCTATACACCTACTGGGTGTACAACCTGGTTGACCGGTATGGCATGGGCATCGTCGCCTATGACGAAGCGGGAAATATCGTCGGGCAATGGGAAAAGCCGGGCGCGAGTCACATCTGGCAGATTACAGTGGAAGCGGACACCCAGCGGGTCGTCTTCTGGGGGCAGAGCAACTACCGGATTGTTATGCGCTGGCATGAACTGTTCATCCCTTCCCTTGCTGTTTCTCCTCCGGAGCACGCTTTTCTTTCCGCGAACTGAAAACCGCAGGATCCAAGGTAACCCGGCGATTTCCGCCGGGCTACTTTTTTCCCATTTACGAAAAATAGCCTTTTTATTACAGGGGAATATATTTTTGTAACAAAAGCGCTGGTTTCAAAACCGGCGCTTTTTGTATGTACGCTGTCGTCAAACGTCTCAAAGGAAGTGCCAAACGCATCTCCGAAAAAACTTTTCCAGAGTTTAAGCATATGATATAAAAAATGTACATTGTATGGTAAATGATGATCTTTTTCGGTACAATCATTGTAGGACAGGGGTCCCATGCATTCATAGACAGAGGCAGCCTGGAGAGGAGCATCCGGGATGGATTACAAAACCCTGAAAAAGGAAGCGCTCGTTGCCTTATTGATCCAACGGGACCGTACGATTGAGGAATTGCACAAAGAAAAAAACAACGCCCATAGCCTGCTGGACAGGTTGCGTGAGGGCGTGAACGCCCTTCAGCTAAGCGAGGCGCGGCTACAGGCGATCATCCGTTCCACGCCTGTAGGGATATGCGTCACCAATGAGCAGGGAATCTTTGAGTCGGTCAATCCGGCCTACTGTTCCCTCTACCAGTATGACGAAAAAGAACTGGTCGGGCAGCACTTCGGCCTTGTCTGTGACGACACATCGAGAGATATCCTGGAGGAACTCCATGAACGATTTATCCGGGAAGGCCGGGAGCTTCGCGGCGAATGGGACGTGCGGCGCAAAGACGGGGCGAAGATGACCATCTTGGCCGATGCGACGCGGATCAAAGGTCAAGACGGACGGCTGAAAAAGGTGACCTTTGTCGTGGATATTACAGAGCGAAAGCGCATCGAGCAGGAATTAACGGAGACAAACGCCTTGCTGCGCAAGCAGGCAGTCACCGACGGACTGACAGGGCTTTTCAACCACAAAGCGATTTACAGCCGCTTGGAGACGGAGATATGCCGCGCCCAGCAGCAGCAAAGGGACCTATCTGTCCTCATGCTCGATGTGGATCACTTCAAACGGGTGAATGATTCCTTTGGACATCAAAAAGGCGATGCCCTGCTGGCGGCCATCGCCTCGGAGATACGGTCTTGTCTTCAACAAACAGATATGGCAGGCCGCTACGGCGGCGAGGAGTTTTTAGTGATCTTTCCCGGTATCGGCCTGACCGGCGCTTATGGGGTTGCCGAGCGAATCCGGGAAAAGGTGCAGGCGCTTATCGTGGAGCCGATAAAGGGCGTCACGATAAGCGGCGGTCTCGCCCAGTATGCCGGTGAAACCCCCGTCCGGCTGGTGGAGAAGGCCGATCAACAACTCTATCTGGCGAAAAGGGCCGGGCGCAACCGGATCGAACCCAACGTATTGTAAGAAAGAGGGAATGGCATGTCGATTCGAAAACAGCTCCTTTTTTGGCTGGTCCTGTTTGCGTTGTTGCCTGTCTTGCTCGGAAGCGGGTTGAGTTATTACTCTGTCAACAAGAGCCTAGGAGAGATCGAACGGGAGCAGGTTTTCTTTGCCGGCGAATCTACGATGAATACGCTGAGCGTCCTGGTAGAACAGGTGGAAACGGCTGTAAAAACCTATGCTTTTTGGGACGAAGCCAACGAGAATGTGAACGATAAGGAAACGGAATGGATAAAAAAGGAAATTATCGATGGCTCAAAAAATGATTTTGAGATTGATTTCGGCGTTGTGACTGATCTGTCTGGAGATGTCCTCGATTCCTTCGGCAAGGAAACCTTTACAGGAGACGTCCGCAAACATCCGGTCTTGAAGAAGGTGATGGCCGGAGAAAAACTGGTAACCGGTTTTTATCAGGGAGAGCAGGGGCTGGCCCTGATCGGAGCGGCCAAGGTACTGGGGTCAAAGGGGCAGGGAGAACCGGTAGGTTATCTGATCTTCGGAAAATACGTGGCAGCCGGTCATCTGGAGACGGTGAAAAAACTGGTCGGCGCCGATATCACCCTCTTTTCGGAAACGGGAAAAGAGACCTTGACAACCGATAAGCGGTTGTCCGGCGATCAGCGGCTTGATGAGGAAGTGAGCAAGCGACAGGTGGAGGGAACCTACTACCTGAGCACACACCGTTCCCTGGCCGATATCAACGGGAACAAAGTCGCCCAGGTGGCGGTGACAATCCCGGTGACGGCCAGCGTACAAACGGCGCAGGATATGAAATTGGTCACCGTCGGTACGCTACTGGTGAGCCTCCTCGTCGCCCTTGTCGTCGGGACGGTCACCTCGGGACGGTTGGCCGGACCGATCACCGCCACGGCGGAATTGCTCCGGACCATCGCCAGCGGTGATCTGCGCCCGCGTTCCGTTGATATTCAGGGCCAAGGCGAGATAAAGACCCTCCTCGACGCCTACCGGACGATGGCGGAGAACCTGCGCGCACTGATCCTGGGCGCCAACACCAGCGCTGACGAGGTCGCCCAATCGTCCAACCTGCTGAAGGTAAACATGAGCGATATCGAAAAAGCCACCGAAGAGATCACCAACGGCGTCCAGGAGATCGCCTCCTTTTCCCAAGCGGTGGCGGAAACGGCGGAGCGCTCCGTCCATGTGGTGACGGGCATCCAAACCAACATCCAAACCATGATTCATGAATTCGATGAGACGCGGATCGTTTCCCGGAAGGCGGCGGAATCGGCCCAAGACGGCGCCCAGGTCATCCACCAGGTGGCGTCCCACATGGAACGTCTCCTGAAAAAATCCGTCGAAACGGAACAGACCGTCAACAGCCTTGGTGAGAACTCACAAAAAATCAGTCAGATTATCGGCGCGATCACCGGGATCGCATCGCAAACAAACCTGCTGGCCTTGAATGCGGCCATCGAGGCAGCGCGGGCAGGCGAACAGGGACGTGGTTTCGCCGTGGTCGCCGAGGAGGTTCGCAAGCTGGCCGAGGAATCGGCTTCCGCCGCGGCTGAGATTCAGCGTATCGTTCAACGGGTTTGTGAAGGAACGGAGGAATCGATCCGGGCCATCACCGAAGAGGCCGAGGTGGTCCGGGAAGGTTCCGCGCTGATCGCAAAATCGGGACAGGTCTTCGCGGAGATCGAGCGGATATCGACCCACGTGGCAGGCAATGTGGAAACCATCGCGACCCAGACGGCGCAGCTATGTGGGCAGAGCGAAGAGGTGTTGCGTCAGGTGGCTGTCGTGAAAGAAAATATCCTGACCGTCACGGTGAATGCACAGGTTATCGCCTCTGCATCGGAGGAACAACTGGCATCGGTTCACGAGGGAACAGACTCAGCCGCCATGTTGGATTCGATGGCGCAGCGGCTCAAAGCCTTGACCGGGCAGTTTACCCTGTAGCGTATCCGAGTTCGGACGCCGGAAGAAATGGCTTCTTCCGGCTTTTCTTGCATCTAATTTTTTTCGAAAAATTAAGATATATGCAACGAAATCTGTATTATAATATGGTTGGTATCCAATTTTTTCATGAAAAGATGATTAATATCAGGGAGGATGAGGGGGATGCAGGACGATCAGTTCATAATCAGATGCGATCAGGCGTCGAACTGTTGTTTTCATCACCCATCCCCTGTGGCAGAAGAAGAACGGCAGGCTGTTGTTCCATCGGGCCGCGCTCCCAAGCAGGTTCAAAAATCCTGCCGGAAGGAAGACTGCCTGAAAGTCCTCGTGAAACTGAACCAGTTGTGGGACGCCGATCAACAGGAGATCCGCACATTTGTGCTCGATGAAGCGGTCCGGCTCACGGGAAGCGAATTGGGGTGGCTGGGGTTTGTACATGATGACGATTCCCAAATCGTGATTCGCTCCTGGTCGCGCCATGTCCCAGAGAAATGCGCCCTCTTCGGATGCGGTGATACGTTTTCCATTCAGGGAGGAGGCTTTTGGGCCGAAGCCATTCGCCGGCGTCAACCCATTATCGAAAACCGCTACAGGATGGACATCGGGATGGCCAAGGGATGCCCCAAAGACCATGTGGACATTGAGCGCATCCTGGCCGTTCCCATTATCCAAGGGGATAGGGTGATTTTATTGGCGCTCTTGGTCAACAAAGCCACCGACTACGATGAAACCGATATCGATCAGGTGTGCCTGTTGATTGACGGCATGTGGAAGGCGATTCAACGCAAGGGCGCCCAGGACGCTCTGCGGCTTTCGGAAGAGCGTTTCGGCAAAGCCTTCAACCTGAGTCCCAGCATCATGTCGATCAAAGACTTGCAGTGCCGTCGCTATGTCGATGTAAACGAGAGCTTCGTTCGCGTCATCGGCTATCGCCGCGAAGAGATCATCGGTCGCACGGCGGAAGAACTGGGCATCTGGGCCGACGAAGCCAAGTTGGTCGATATCCTGCTGAAAAATGGCGCCACCAAAAGTATGGAGATCATCATTCGCACCCGCTCCGGCGAGGAACGGACAGGGCTCATGTCGATGGAACTCATGCAATTGGAAGGGCGGGAGTATATCCTGACGGTGACCAACGATATCACCGAACAGCGGCGTCTGGAAAAGGAACTGCAGCGGTTGGACCGGCTGAACCTGGTGGGACAACTGGCCAGCGCTTTCGGACACGAGATCCGCAATCCCTTGCAGACGGTGCGCGGTTTTCTTCAGATCCTGCAGCGAAAAGCCCAGCACCGTGATGACGACGAACACTTTGCGTTGATGATATCCGAACTGGACCGCGCCAATCAGATCATCACCGAGTATTTGACCCTGTCTCGGAAAAAGGCGGACCGTTTTGCCCGGAATAATTTAAACGAGGTTGTGCAAAAACTGGCGCCCCTTCTGGAGGCGCAAGCTTTCAACGTCAATAAGGACATCCGGTTCGACCTTGCGCCTGCGCCAGACGTCTGGATGGATGAAAAACAAATCCGCCAGTTGATCCTCAATCTGTTGAACAATGGCCTAGAGGCCATGGCGCCGCGACAGTTGATCACCATCCGCACTGGCGTCACCGGCAATCGGGTCATCCTTTCCGTGGAGGATCAGGGGACGGGAATTTCGCCAGAAATCCTGAACAAGTTGGGAACCCCTTTTGTGACCAGCAAGAGTGATGGCACCGGCCTTGGTTTGGCTGTCTGTTATGGCATCGTGGAGAACCATAAGGCGGAGTTGGATGTGCAGACAGGCGGCGGGGGGACTGTCTTTTCCGTTCTCTTTCCCGCGCTGGAGGCCTAATCCCCTTGCCGCGTCCGCTTACGGGGGAGGGGCACCCCGCGACCATTCCAGATGACCAGGCGCGCATCTCTTGAAGAAGGACTGTCGCTCCGGTTAATTTTCTTTTGCTTTTGTTCTTGCAAGGATTGACATTTGCAAAATACGTAATAATATAAGGTTAGGTCAACTTTTGAAGAGGGTGTTTCGAACGTGAAGATCACAGACATTCGGATTCGCAAACTGTATGTGGACAGCAAGATAAAAGCTATCTTCTCAGTGACTTTCGATAACGCCTTTGTCGTCCACGACGTCAAGGTGGTGGAAGGTCCCAATGGACTGATCGTGGCCATGCCCAGCCGCAAGCGGCCCGATGGCAAGTACTGCGATATTTTCCACCCCATCTCCGCCGATGCCAGAGAGGTCGTCTCTTCAGCCATCATGGCGGCCTACAACGAAGCGGTGGCGCAAGCCAGCCAGGACGGCGTTACGGCAGACGTTACGGCCTAGAGCGGCGTCCTTAGTGGAGACGATGGCCTTGCGGCCTGTTTATCGCGGAATTTTTCACCGAATCGAAAGGACATGAACATACAGAGCCAACCGTTGCCTATCGCGCAGCGGTTTTTTCTTTTCTAGGGGGCGATGGGCAGCAACCGGCTTGCCAGCCCTTGAATCAATGGGGGCGGCGGCCATTTCACGCCTTGCAGGAGGTCTATGGCTGCGTCGGCCCAGATGTCCAGGCTGGAGAGCAAACGTTGCCCCTCTTCCACAGAGGCCTCTGCCGGGCTGCCCAGGTACCCCTCTGCCGCGCCCTTTTCCCGCCATGTTCCGGGGTAGCGCAGGTCATCGATCTCTACCGGGGGAAGCCGCTTGGCCAGTTCCCGGTCAACCTGTTCCGGATGCAGGGCCAGCATGATCGATGTTTCAATGCGACCGCCATGGATGTCGGGAATGGCGCCGGGCGCCGGGTTTCGAGGCAGGCTGAAAAACCAATGGGCGAAGGGTTCTGCGATCTTGATCGGATAGTCCTTTTCCACCTGGGTGATGGCGGCGTGAATCGCGGCCAGGTGTATCGGCGAACCGTGGGGAGAGACGACGACGGCATAGCGAAACCCCCAACGGCTTGACAGGGCCAGCAGTTCGTACACCAAGGAAAAAAAGCGCTTCTCTGAGAGTGAAACGGTGCCGGGAAAATCGCCCGTCTCCCGGGCCACCCCCAGGGGAACCAACGGAAAAAGATAGGGACGGAGATTCGATTGGCCTTCCAGTTTGGCCGCTGACCGCCGGCACCCTTCCAGCGCGCATTGGCAATCGACGCCGATCGGCAGATGAGGACCGTGTTCTTCAAGGGGGGCAATGGGCAGGAACAAAAGGCTCTTCTCCGGAACGATAGAATCGAGACTCGGCCAGGACATGGTGATGATCTCCATGGGCCTTCCTCCTTCGAGAGATTGGCGCAGTCAATAAAGCGCCTTTCGCCTGTGACCGAAAAAGGCGGAAGAGAAGAAATTGCACACTCGCAGGTAGCCTATGCGTATAAAGATAGAAATGGTAAGACAAAAATTTGACAGGTATCAACCCTGGTGGGGGTGTTTTGGGCCGAGATCTGCGGGTGCTCGGAGGTCTCATGTTATTGATGCGAAGGTGACCCGATCACAGGCAGGAATGTTGTTTTTTATGGGAATTACCGTACCTATTAATAGAATAAAATGACTTATGGGTTTTCAATGGAAGGGTGAGGGCGATGGCGGAGGTCTCGGAGGTATTACAACCGATCCTGGCAGTGGCCGATTTTATCCATGATCTTTTCGAAGGGCGCAATTTTCTGGGTATTGCCGACCGAGAGAAGTTTATCTGGCTTCGCGACGGCAGCGAAATCCGGTTTCAGATCAAACCGGGCGACCTGGTGAAGCCGGGGATGGCTACACACGATGCGATGCAACAAAGGAAGACAGTCGTTCGTTCCATTACCAAGGAACAGTCTCTCTTTGGATTTCCTTACCGAGCCATCGCGCTTCCGATTTTCGATGGTCCCCAGGTAGCGGGAGTGGTGTCCATGACGACGGCCAGAAAAAAAGAGATTCTTATGTATGAGATGGCGGGTCGCCTCGAGTTGTCAACCCATCAACTGGCGGAAAAGGGAAAATCCATCGCCGGGACGGCTGGCGCGTTGACCAGGGAGATTGATACGCTCACCACGGCCAGCCGGCGGTTGACGGAAGGGTTACAGATCATGGATGACGCCATAGAACTGGTGGATCGGGTGGCCTCGCAGACCCAGTTGCTCGGCCTGAATGCGGCCATCGAAGCAGCCCGCGCCGGCGCAGCAGGCCGCGGTTTTTCCATTGTGGCCGATGAGATTCGCGCCTTGGCCCTCACGACATCGGAAAACGCCAAGTTGATCCGTGTAGGCCTGAAACGTATGGCGGAGGACGTCAAGGTCAGCCATCGCCACCTGGCGCAACTGGAGAGCCTGGCGCAGCAACAGGCCGCTGTGACGGTGGAGGTGGATAGGGCGCTTACGGAGATGCAGGGGGGCGTTGAAGATCTGAACCGTTTCGCAAAAGAAGTGTAACGATACCATTTTCATCATCGCGTTGTGACCAGACGGGGCATGAAAGTTTCATTTGCTAAGCCGCTATGTTGGAGTCTGTCGGCATCTTGAAATAAAAGGAAAAGAAAAGGGATTTGTTTTTTTATGTCGAAGTCTGTTTCATCATCCAAATCCAAACGGGGAGAACTGCTCAATCATGAAAAGTAAGTTCTTGGCATCCTGTATGGCCGCATGGGTTCTGGCAGGTACCGGTCTGGTCCCTCTTACTGCCGCTTTTGCCTCACCCGGCGAAGGAGTCCCCGCGCTGTCGCAGCCGGCGGACCTGCTTCAGGCACAGTCAACAAACGCTCAGACAGAGCCCGCGCTCAAACGGATCGAGTTCCTTTCCCAACTGTCAAAGGTGCTTGGTGTCCAACCCCTCTTTCCGCCAAAAGCCTCTTTCGTCGATGTCATGCCGGCTTCGCCCGATTACGGAGCGATTGAGGCGTTGACCCGCCTCGGTCTGATCTCCGGTATTTCGCCGGGCCGCCTAGGCGTCGGCGAGGCGGTGCGCCGGCAGGATGCGGCGCTGCTCCTCTGGCGCGCTTTCGGGGACCGGCAGGAACCGGTCTTCGGGGATCCCTTGAACGATGAAGGGGAGATTTCCGATTATGCCCGGCAGGCCGTCCGCTATACCGTTCAAAAGGGCTGGTTGCCGGCCCGGGACGGACGGTTTAGCCCCCGCGACGGGCTGACCCTGTCCGAAACAGAGCGATTGATGGAAAGGCTGCGCCTGGACCGTAAGGTGCAGGCCTTGCGCGCCATCGCCGTCACATCGAAACGCCAGGTCGGCCTTTGGCCCGATGAGACGAAAGCGGTGGAACTCCCACCCGGCCAGCCTGATCAGTGGACGCCTGAAAAGGGGGCGCCCTTGGGCTTTACGCCTGTTTTCGGCGTCGATAATCCGAATATCGGCCGATTGTCCGGCGATGGCGGTTTTACACTGGGGCCGCAGGCAAAGCGAGGCCTGGTCACCGTCAATGCCGGTCTTGCCAGTTATGCCTTGGAGGTCGAGGCGTACACGGCGTCGAGGCCAAGAACCACATCGCCGGCGAGAGAGGAACAGGTGATGGGTGAAAAAACGCCTTCGCCGGGCTTCGGCGAGGGACCGTTGGCCGCCGCCGCATTCTCTGTCCAGGTCAGCCAGCATGCGCCTGACCTCGCGTTTCAGCAACTGGAGACGAAACAATACCCCGGACCCCAAGGGGGGCTGGCGTCGCCGGATGAGACTTGGACAGGCTTTCTCCGCCAGGAGGGCCGCGATGTGGTGATCGACCTGCAGCGGATGCGACCGGTGACCGGCCTTTCTTTGGAGTTTTTGCAGGACAAGCAGGCAGGGATCCGGATGCCTCCGCACATGCAAGGGGCTGTCTCCCCGGATGGGCAGAACTGGTATTACCTGGGCGAGGCGCGCCACAGCCTTTCTCCCTCTGATGGCGCCGTGCAACAGCGTGTTCTGGGCTTTCGCTTCCCAGCCCTAAATACGCGGTACATAAAACTCAGCTTCCCTGTCGACGATTGGACCTTTGCACGGCGGTTGACTGTCGAGGGCGCCCCGTCGCCGGCGAAACCGGTGTTGCTGAGCCAGGACGCGCGGGTCGCCAAGTCAGCGAGGGGCTACCTCCAAATTCCCGGCGTCAACGACATCCTGCTCGTGTACACCGGTCACTACGGAAAAGCCGGAACTTGGACGAGCGACGACTTTCTTCCTATGATCGCCTACCGGAACCGCCAGGGCTACCGGGATCGGATGTTTGACACAATGCTCTTCCTCCCCTATGGGGAGACAGGCAGTGTCAAGGAAAAGTGGGGCGCCTACCTGGACGATCTCTTCACCCCAGGCATCCAGTTGAGTGCGCTCAACGGGGCGGTCGCCGAGATGAATCGCATCCTGGGGACGGCCCATACGGAGAAGGTGATTCTCACCCTGCCCTATCCGGACAGCCAGGAACGGAACTTCGGCAGCCTGGAGAAAAATAGCCCCTCTCTATCCTTCGATCCCGCCCATGTGGGCCGTGAACAGGCGCTGGACAACAGGCTGGCGGCGCTCAAGTGGTATTACAGGGAACTGATCGAGCGTTGGCAGGGCGCCGGATTCGAAAATCTGGAATTGGCCGGGATTTACTGGTACGCTGAAACGATCGACGTCCACGTCCCCGATGAGACGCAACTGGTGCAGGGGGCCGCACGCATCGTCCGGGCCGACAACCGCGACTTCTACTGGATCCCCTTTTACGGCGCCAACGGTTATGAAAACTGGCGCTCTTACGGTTTTGAGCACGTGCTGCTGCAGCCCAACTACTACGCTGACGATATCAAGCCGGACGAGCGGATGGATCGGACGGCGGCGCTGGCGAAGAAGTACCGCCTCGGCATGGAACTGGAGATCAGCGACCAGGTCTTCGATTCGGCCGGCCACTATGACGCTTTTTACAAGCAACTGGATAGGGCGCACCGGCTCGGCGCCGACGGCGACATGACCAACGCCTATTATGCCGAGTCGAAGACCCTCGTGCGAGTGAGCAACAGCAGCGATCCCAAGATCCGAGCGATCTATGATGATCTGTACCGCTGGATCCGGGGGACCTACCGTCCGAAGTAAAGGGGCGCAAAAGCCGTCAAGGCAAAGGTCAGTGAAGAAAGCGGAAACACCTCGATAATAAATCTGCAGAAAACAAAGGCCCCCCGATGATACGTGTTGGACACAATCATCGGGGGGCCCTTTTTGCCTGGCTATCAGACATGGACCGAAGAGCGGGGGATTTCTATTACTGGAGCGCCGGGAAGCGAAAGCGGCAGGCTGACATGAAACGGTTTACAGAACGCCGATCGAATGAAGGAAGACGATGACCAGCAGGGCCGGCGTCACATAGCGAATGATGAACCGGAAAAGACCCACTGCGCCGGCGAGGCCGATGCGGCCCTGGTTGGTCAATTCCTGCCGCCACTGCGCCTTGTCAATCATATGGCCCGCAAAGAGGGCGATGAACAGCCCGCCCAGGGGTAGCATGATATTCGAGGAGATGAAGTCGTAGAGGTCAAAAAAGCTTTTGCCGAAGACGGTGACGCCGCCGAGCAGGCCGGCGCTGTCTGCCGAAAGGGCTGCTGGGATGCCCAGCACAACGATGACGGCGGCGCAGAGGAGCACCGACGATTTGCGGGAGAGGCCCCGTTCTTCACTGAAGTAGGCCACAGGCACCTCGACGAGGGAGAGCATGGCCGTCGTGGCGGCGATGGAGGTCAGGAAGAAAAAGGCGATCAGCAACACGTTGCCGAAGGGCATCTGAGAGAAGACGAGGGGGATGGTCATAAAGAGCAGTCCCGGACCAGCGCCCGGTTGCATGCCGAAGGCGAAGACAGCCGGGAAGATGGCGATGCCGGCCAGCATGGAAACCAGGGTGTCGGCGAAGGCGACCTTGACGGCCGTGCCGAGCAGGTTATTGTCTTCCGTGAAGTAACTGCTGTAGGTGATCATGGTGCCCATGCCGAGGGAGAGCTTGAAGAAGGCCAAGCCCATGGCCGTCAGGATGACGGCGCCGCTCAGTTGGCTGAAGTCGACATGGAAGAGGAACTTGAGTCCCTCCGCTGCGCCGGGCAGGGTGACAGCTCGGATGTCGATGATGATGATGAGAAGGAATAAGAGCGGCATCAGGGTCTTGGTGATCTTCTCAATCCCTTTCTTCACACCCATGGTCAGGATCAGGGAGACGACGGCCATGACGATGACCTGCCAGAGGATGGGTGTGACCGGGTCGGTGACGACGCTGCCAAACTGGGCTTTTGCCGAGTCAAGGGTGACGCCGGCGAAGTCGCCCCGGATCGCCTTGAAGAGGTAGTAGTAGACCCAACCGGCGACACAACTATAGAAGAACATGATCAGGCCCGAGGCGGCGACGCCCATGGTGCCGATGTGCTTCCAGGGCGAGCCGGGTTTCAGTTGCTTGAAAGCGCCGATGGCGTTTTTGCGGGTCTTGCGACCGATGAAGAACTCGCTCGCCATCACCGGCAACCCGACGAAGAGGATGCAGAGGAAGTAGATGAGCAGGAAAGCGCCGCCGCCATTGGCGCCGACGAGGTAGGGGAACTTCCAGATGTTGCCCAGGCCGACGGCGGAACCGAGGGTGGCGAAGAAAACGGCAAGACCGGATGAAAAGGTTTCACGGCTGTCACCTTTTGAGGACATGGGAATCACTCCCTGATTGTTTATGGTGAAACGATGGCGAGATAGCTACTATTGTAATGTGTAAACGGATATTTTCTTCGTTTTTAAAAGATTGTGAAAATTAGAGCAGAGCTGTCCCTCAACAATCAAGAGTGGTTGCACGTTTTTGCGCGCAAAAAACCCCGGTCTCCATGCGAGGCCAGGGTTTTCATGGTTACCGCAATATGTAGTTATCCATTACTCAGGCCAGTTGCCTCCGGTGAGGTGGTCGCGCAAATCAACCAGGACACCTTCCTTGCGGGGGCTGTCGCTCGTTGCGCCGATTGGTTCACCTGCCCGCGCCGACGCGACGCCAAGGGCAGGAGAGGCGGCAACAGCAGAAACGGCGGTGGCCATTTTCGGGACGGCCGGTTCTGCTTCGGGCAATTCGCCGTCACGGAACTGGCCTTTGTTCATGGCGTACAGTTGTTTTTCCACGCGTTCGACCCGATCGGCCATTTTAAAGACGCTTTCCGTCACCCGGTTGCCGAAGGCCTTCATCGCGGGGGAAACGGCTTCATCGAAGAGTTTGACGGCCACCATCGTTTTTTGCGTGATCGACATCTCGACCACATTGCGCACTGTCGATTTGATCATCGATTCCAGTTCAGGGCGGAGTTGTTCCAGGTTATCGCGGGCGATGGCGTCATCGATCAATCGCAACAGGATCTCGGGAATCGGTTCACCATGCAGATCGGACTGTCCGTCAAGCCAGTGGAGCCGTTCCGGTGAAAGTTCCAGCGTGATCTTTTTAGACCTCGTCAAATTGGAAAACCCCTCTCTTGTCTGGTCATTTTCTATTTCTCTTGGGTTTCCAGATAGGGTGTGCGCTTCGTTTCCATTTTACCGGAAACGCTTTGGGATTGTCGAGGGAGATAGATTCGGATGAGCCCTCGATTCTAGCCGCCTTACGGAAATTATAACAAAAAATTAACTATCTCAACAGATAGTGCGGTTTTTCACTGCCGGAAACCCAATTTGTTAGTGGTTCATCTAAATCGACCTCGTAAACAGCTTTCCCGCTGATTTGAGGGCATGTCGTATTTCCCTTCGGGGAAAAGCTACTATAGGGTGAAACGGCGTGGTCGAAGAGAACAAGCACAGCTTTTGGGACACTTACCTTTATAAACACCGCAAAGACGAGATCCCGCCGCCTGATGACCGTTCGGGGAAGGTGGAACGGGCTTTGCCTGCTTCGCTGGAAGCGACGAAGGACGCCTTAAAAGAGGCCCTCGGCGAGCCCAAGGATCTTTTCTTCCGCCCTATCGAAAATCAGGCGTTGGGTCGCACGTTTCTCCTGGCCGCCATTGAGGGCTTGGTTGACAAAAAAGAGCTTGCCCTCCACGTGATTGAACCGTTGCAGAACGCCTCGCCCCAGGATGAGTCATCGGACATCTTCGAGACGCTCGGACGAATGGTCATCTCCGTCCCCAACTGGAAGAAGATCAAAACGCTCGATCAGGCCAAAAGCCAACTTCTTGACGGCAACACGCTCCTCTTTGCAGAAGGGTTGTCGTCAGGCCTGGTCATCTTCAACCACCAGTACGAACACCGGACTGTCGGCGAGCCGATCACGGAACAGGTGATCCGCGGCCCTATCGAGGGGTTTGTCGAGGCCATCCGCGTCAACACGGCGCTGCTGCGCAAGCACATCAAGGATGAACGCCTGCGGTTCGAGTCGATGACGATCGGACGGCGGAGCAAGACGAAGGCCGTGGTGGCCTATGTGGAGGGGATCGCCTACCCGCCGCGGATCGACGCTGTCAAGGAGGACCTGAAGAGCCTCGATATCGATGTGGTTCATGATGTGTCCGAACTGTCGTTGCTGTTGCAGAAGCGTTCCAGCAACATTTTTCCGCTCAGCCTGACGGTCGAGCGGACGGACCGGGTGACGGCGAGCCTGATGGAAGGCCGTATCGCCGTCTTCATCGACAACTCGCCGGCAGCGATGGTGGTGCCGGCCATTTTCATCGATTTCTGGCGCACCCCGGAGGACTACTACTATTCGCCTGTCCTGGCTACCTTCTTCCGCATCTTGCGCATGATCGTCGGCAACCACCTGACTATGATGTTGCCGGCCTTGTACATCTCCTTCACCGAATTTCCAACAGGGATCATCGGTTCCCAACTGATCATGAACATGGCTGCCTCCCGGGAGGGGATCGCCTTTCCGCCCACGGTGGAGGTGCTGCTCATGCTGCTCATGCTGGACATCATCCTGGAGGCGAGCCAGCGACTGCCGCGTATCGTCGGCGGCGCCGTTACCATCGTCGGCGGCCTGATCCTCGGCCAGGCGGCTGTCCAGTCGAAACTGGCCTCCAATATCATCGTCATCATCGTAGCCGTCACGGCGATTACCAACCTGACCGTGTCCAACCTGTCCATGCTGCAAGCCATGCGGCTCTTGAAGTACTATTTTATGATCTGGGCGTCTTTTTTTGGTGTCGTCGGCGTCGTATTCGCGGCGACCACTGTGCTGGCCTACGTGGGTTCCTTGAAATCCTACGGCGTTCCTTACCTAAGCCAGATGTCGGCCATCCACCTTCGCGACCTCACCGATACGATTTACCTCTTTTCACCAAAATGGCGGACAAACCGTCCACGCACCTTCAAGGCTGAGGACGGTCAGCACTGGGACACCAAGTCAATGAAATACAACGAAGACAGCATGGATGATGTGTAACCGACCCTATTTCAAAGAGAATCGCGGAGTGCATCCTTGAGATGAACGGTTGGAGAGGGTAACGTGTACAGGGAAGAAATCTCCATGATCCAGATCGGTCTCCTGATGGGCTCCTTTTTTGTCTCCGGGGCCGGTCTCTATTACCACGGTTTTTTGCTGCACAGCGTTGCTTACAACCCCTGGGCGCCCCTGTTGTCGGGGGTTGCCCTGTCGCTGATTCCCTCGGCCCTGGCCTGGCGTTTTTGCGCCCGCTTTCCTCGTGATAACATCGTCGGCGTCGCGCAAAAGCTGACAGGGCGCTGGCTTGGCATCATCATCACACTGCCGCTCGTTCTCTTCCATCTGGCCTTGCCTTGGCCAGTCTTTCGCATTGCCGCGGAACTGCTTGTGGACGTGCACCTGAACCAGACACCGCCCATCGTCCTTTCCACAGTTCTCTTAGCTATCGCCTGCTGGATCGCCTTAATGGGGACGGAGGTGGTCACGCGGACAAACGATGAGCATCTGGTGATCATCTTTCCCCTGACGGTGGTCATGTTTTATCTCTCCATCGCCGACATCCGTCCGGAACTGGCACTCCCGGTGACCCAGTTTGACTTTTCCTACTGGGGGCGCCTTGATTTTTATGCATCCCTGATGGTCTTTTTTGGTTTTAGTCTGCCCTTGTTCCTCAATGACGCCCTGGGTCACAGCAAAAAAATGTACTGGGTGATCCTCGTCGTGACTATCATCGGGGCCTTTTATCTGTTGTTTAGCCTCTTTCTGATCATCGGGACCTTAGGGATGGAGATGGCCTCCAGTTTTGAACAGCCCTTGAAAGTAAAGATGACCACCTTGCGCCAGATGGTCTTCTTCGAACGTGTCGATATCTTTTTGGTGTTGCTCTGGATGTTCCCGACCACGACGGCCATGGGGGCCATGATCGTCACAGGGGCGCGGGCTGTTGGGCAGTGGTTGAACCTGGCCAATTATCATCCTGTCATCTATGTGTATTTTGTGATCGCCCTGCTCGCCCGTCCATGGTTTGAAGCCTTCCAACAGTCGACACAGTTCCTGCGATGGCTCGGTCCCTTTTGGGGCGTTTTTATGATCGCTACGGTAGGTCTCCTGTTGATCCTGGCCCGCTTTCGCCGAGAAAAGACTGCGCCATCCGGCGGGACGGGGGGCGAGCATAATGGCTAGACGCCGGACGTCACGGGTGCTGTTGGCGGTCCTGTTGAGCCTGTTGCCTGTCCTTGCCGGCTGTTGGGACAAGATGCCCATCGAACGGCGTTTGATGGTGATGAATATCGGATTTGATCTCGGTGAAAAAGATGCGCTCGCCCTGATACCGGATATCCATAATCCAAAACAGTCTGAATCCAACACCCAGCCTACCCCGGAGAAAACGGCCGGTCCGCCCACCCTTTCGCCGCGGCTGGAGGGAGAGACCATTGACGACTGTATCGAGTATTCCAAAAGAATTATGCCTCGCCTGTTGGATTTCGGCTTGGCCGGCACGATCGTCATCAGTGAACGGGCAGCCAGGGAGGGCATTTTCCCCTTCCTGTCCTGGAGCATGTTCCAGGCGCAGGTGCGCCATAACGCCTATGTGCTGGTGTCGGAATCGGATCTGCAGACCCTGTTTTCGTCGAAGACGATCACCTTGGAGGGAACCCAGGGCGGAAATATCTTAGTCAGTCAACTCAACGCGGAAAACCGCTCTGCCGGGATCGCCCGGACCTTTCTCTGGGATGCGTACCGGACGTACCTGGACAAGACGGGTTGCATCACCACCCCCTATATCCGAGCGGAAGAGGGACGCATTTACTACGACGGGTCTGCCGTCTTTCACTACGACAAGATGGTTGGCACATTGAACAACCTCGAAACGGCGCTCCTCACCATGATCACAGAAGAGAGGACCCCTTATTTGTATACCTATCGCTTCGAAGCGCCGGGCGGAGCCGGTGAGCAAAGCAGAGGCGGAGGCGGCGGGCGCGACCCCCAGACGAAAGGACAGATGGAAGCGCGTGATGACAAGGTCAGTGATATCACCGTGCGCATCCAGGAGGTCAAGAGTTCCTACCGCGTTCGACGAGAGGGTCCGGGCCAGTATGCGGCGACGATCCGCATCGATATGACGGGAATGCTTTCCGACGCCAACCCGCCTCAGGTCCGCTATACGATGGAGGATTTCGAAGCCATGAGTGTCCAGGGGAGCCGGGCCATCGTCAGCGATATGAATCGCCTGCTGGAAAAGACGCAGAAAATGAATGCCGATGTGCTGCACATCGGCCGCTACGTCAGGCCCATCAACATCGAAGAATGGCGTGACCTGAATTGGTTCGAGATCTTTCCCAAGATACCCGTCGTCTTTGAGGTGACCCTTCGGGTGCAGGGGGCCACGCGTTGAGACTCTGTGCTTTGTCAACGGCTGAGACAGGCGCCCAGGATCACGACGGCGGCGAGCCAGTGACCGGGATACCCCCCTGCCTGGTCTATCTTCCAGGTGATGGACTGTTGGAGGATATGAAGGGCGGCCGGCAGGGAGAATAGGAGGTAGAGCGCTTTGAATCCGAAGAAGTAGGGGAGCGGAAGCAGGACCGCCGAGAGGGCAAGGACATTGCGGATGAAGCGGCGCGCCTTCGCGAGAGACAGGGCGGGCAACGTCCGGAGGCGGTCCCGGTCCCCCTCCAGGTCCCGCTCATCGCCGATGATCCTGGTCGCCAAGTGCAGGACGCCGATCGCTTCCCCCAGCAAAAACAGGCGGGGGGATAGGGGACCTGTCGCGGCAGCCGAACCGAGCAGAAAGGCCGAGAAGATGAAGGTGAAGACCGATACCCCCCTCCCGATCCAGTGGCGCTCTGTCAGCCGGTGCGCCTGTGGTATGACCACAAAGGCGGACAGCGCCGTCAGCGCCATCGCTCCCGTCCGGTCATGCAGGGCTGCCGCTACGGCAACAGCCAGGATCAGGCAGATAATCCCGAATGTGCGGGCTGCTCGCACAGAGAGCCGTCCCGATGGCAAAGGCCGCTCGGGGTGATTGATCCGGTCTTCTGGCAGGTCTTCAATGTCATCAAAGGCATAGACGCCAGCCACGAAGAGCAGCCCGGACAGCCCTGCGAGGGCGAGGGAAAGAATAGAGCCCCCCTCGATGAATCCGGCGGCTGCTGCAGTGGCGCCGTAGCGCAGGGCCACAAGGGGCCGGCTCAGGTTCCAAAAGTCGATCCAATGCATCAGCATACTCCTTTCATCACCAATAGCCTGCCCTTTGTTGACACTGTTTTTTCGCCTCTGCTAAGATATAGAAGCCACAGGGCGGGCGAACCAAAACTTCAATGAAGAAGGGGACGCCGCCGTGCTGGAAAAACTGTTTCACCTAAAAGCCAAAGGGACCGACGCAGCCACAGAGATCACCGCTGGGATCACCACCTTCATGACCATGGCCTACATTCTGGCCGTCAATCCGGGGATCCTTTCCGCTACCGGTATGAGCAAGGACGCTGTCTTTTTTGCCACCTGTGTGGGCGCGGGGCTCGTCACCATCGCCATGGGGATCTATGTCAATTTTCCCGTCGCCCTTGCGCCGGGGATGGGGCTTAACGCCTACTTTGCCGTCGTCGCCTCCCAGAGGGGCGGCATCCCCTGGGACATGGCCCTCGGGGCGGTCTTTATCTCGGGCCTCATCTTCATCGTGCTCACCGTCACCCAGGTGCGCCAACTGCTCATCGAGGCGGTGCCCACGTCCCTGAAGAAGGCGATCACCGCCGGCATCGGGCTCTTCATCACCATCATCGGCTTGAAGCTGGCCCACCTGACCGTGGCCAGCCTCCACCTGGGACCGTCACTGGGCAATGTGACCGGCTCAGGCGGCTACGGACAACTCCTGTACTTTGAATGGGACCTCATCATCGGCAGTTTCCTGAAACCGGACACCATGTTGGCCCTCTTCGGGCTGGTCCTGACGGCGATCCTGATGTCCATGCGGGTCCGGGGGGCACTCCTGATCGGGATTGTCACGACCACCCTGCTGGGGATACCCATGGGCGTCACCAAAATCGGCGACTTCGCCTTTACCTGGCCCGCCTTCAATGACCTGGCCGTCGGTTCCTTGAACATCGCCGGCGCGCTGGAACTGGGTCTCATCTCTGTCGTGCTGACCTTCACCTTCGTGGAACTCTTCGACACCTTCGGCACCCTTGTCGGCACGGCCGGAAGGGCGGGGCTGCTTGATGAGAAGGGGCGCTCTCCCCAAATCGGCAAAGCGATGCTCGTCGATGCCGCTGGTGTCAGCCTCGGCGCCTTCCTCGGCACCTCGACGATCACCGCCTACGTCGAATCGGCCGCCGGCATCGGCGAAGGCGGGCGGACCGGCCTCACCGCCGTCACCACCGGCGTTCTCTTCCTGCTGGCCCTCGTCCTAGCGCCTTTCTTCCGCCTCATCCCTGACGCCGCCACCGCCCCGGCCCTGATCATCGTCGGCGTCCTTATGATCGGCGTCGTCCGCGACATCGACTTCGACGACTTCACCGACGCCTTCCCCGCCTTCCTCACCTTCACTCTCATGCCCTTCACCTACAACATCGCCAACGGCATCGCCGCCGGCATCGTCTTCTACACGATCCTCAAAGCCGTCACCGGCAAAGCCCGCCAGGTCCACTGGCTCATGTACCTGCTGACGATTCTTGTCATTTGGCGGTATGTGACGCTAGGGGGGCACTAAGCGAGATCGGCTTGTCCCTTTTTATAAGGCTGGCTCAGATGAGTGGGCGATAGGGTGGGATAGATGGGTGAGCGATGTGGGGGCGAGATAGGGAACCCCATAAATCGCGGGTAAGTGACGGGACATTCCATATTGGTAATGAGGGTGTTTATGTCAGGACTGAAACCCCTTTGAAGAGTCCAGGGGTGGCTAGGGTCGGGCGCGGTTTGAGCGGAGCGGCGAAAAAGCGAGCGCAGGCGGTGGAGCGTCAAGGGCGCCATGGTTCACATGCAGAAAAGCCCAGAGGTTTGGCGCCCGAGCGGAACCGCCGAAGCGAGCCGCCGCAGAGCTCTTAGCGACCGGCCCTAGCCACCCCGCGAGTCCTAGCGCGACGAATGTTTTTGTAAAAGGAAAGGTTCCAACATAAAACGGATTTTCGTGAGCCCCTTTGAATAGTCCAGGGGTGGCTAGGGTCGGGCGCGGTTTGAGCGGAGCGGCGAAAAAGCGAGCGCAGGCGGTGGAGCGTCAAGGGCGCCATGGTTCACATGCAGAAAAGCCCAGAGGTTTGGCGCCCGAGCGGAACCGCCGAAGCGAGCCGCCGCAGAGCTCTTAGCGACCGGCCCTAGCCACCCCGCGACGAAGCGATAGGGTTGCAAAAACAAAGGAGGATACCAATGAGCCAGTTAACCGACAAACCCCTCGTCGGCATCATCATGGGCAGCGACTCTGACCTGAAGGTCATGAGAGACGCAGCCGAAGCCCTCGAAGAATTCGGCGTCAAGTCCGAAATGATCGTCGCCTCCGCCCACCGCACCCCTGACCGCGCCGCCCGCTACGCCCAGACGGCTGAGGAGCGCGGCATCGAGGTGCTCATCGCCGGCGCCGGCATGGCGGCCCACCTGCCCGGTGTCATCGCCGCCTTCACCGTCCTGCCTGTCATCGGCGTTCCCCTCCAATCGGGCGCCCTCCGCGGCTGGGACAGCCTGCTGGCCATCGCCCAGATGCCCCCTGGCGTCCCTGTGGCGACGGTGGCCGTCGACGGCGCCAAAAACGCCGGATTGCTGGCCGTCCAGATCCTCGGCGGCAAACACCCCCACCTGCGGGAGAAGTTCAAAGCCTACAAGGAAAAAATGGTCCGCCAGGTAGAAAAGAAAGATGCAAATTTGGGGGATCCGAGACCGGTATTTTAGGTTATAATAGAGTTTGGGATTGAACGATTGTTTTTCAAAACTTGAGGGAAGTGCAGCTCAGGGTTCCGCGTGAAACGGTCTGGACCGAGCGCTGCAAAAAGGGGTCAACGGATGATGTTTACCCTTTTTACACCGGAGGGAGAAAAGCCCAGGCGGATAGGTTCCTTGCATTAGCAAGGCGGGAATCTATCTGCCCGGGCTTTGCTTTTTTGCAAAAACGTAGCGCCATACACGAAGGGACCGTCCTTTCCAGAGGTAGGACGGCGCAGAAATCAGGAGGGGTACAGGGATGATCGAACGTTACACACTCAAAGAAATGGGCGCCATCTGGGCCGACGAAAACCGTTTCCGCAAATGGCTCGACGTAGAGGTGGCCGCCTGCGAGGCCTTAGCCGTTCTGGGCAAGATCCCCCAGGAGGCTTTTGAAGCCATCCGCGACAAGGCCGATTTCAACGTCCAGCGGATCCTGGAAATTGAAGAAGTGACCAAACACGACGTTCTCGCTTTCCTCACCAATGTCGCTGAGTATGTCGGTGAGGAATCCAAATATGTCCACATGGGCATGACCTCCTCGGACGTGCTCGACACCTCCCTGTCCTTGCAGATGCGCGAGGCCGGCGAGATCATCCTCCAGAAGCTGAAGAAGCTGCGCGAGGTTATCGGCGAGCGGGCCAAGGAGCACAAGTACACCGTCATGGTCGGCCGCACCCATGGCATCCATGCCGAGCCGGTCACTTTCGGCCTCAAGCTCGCCCTCTGGTACGACGAGGTGGGCCGCTGCATCAAGCGGATGAACCACGCCATCGACACGATCAGCGTGGGCGCCATCTCCGGCGCTGTGGGCACCTTCGCCCAGATCGATCCCTTCGTCGAAGAATACGCCTGCCGCAAGCTGGGCCTCCGTCCGGCCCCCATCTCCACCCAGGTCATCCAGCGGGACCGCCATGCCGAGTACATGACCACCCTGGCTGTCATCGGCTCGTCGCTGGACAAGTTCGCTACGGAACTGCGCAACCTGCAGCGCACTGACATCCATGAGGTGGAAGAGGCCTTCTCCAAAGGGCAAAAAGGCTCCTCCGCCATGCCCCACAAGAAAAACCCGATCACGTCGGAGCGCGTCGCCGGCCTGGCCCGGGTGCTGCGCGGCAACGCCCTGGCGGCCATGGAGAACGTGGCCCTCTGGCATGAGCGGGACATCACCCACTCCTCGGTGGAGCGCGTCATCGTCCCTGACTCGACGATCCTCCTCGACTACATGCTGGCCAAGATGATCGATATCGTCGCCAACCTGAACGTCTTCCCGGAACACATGCAAGAGAACCTGGAAAAAACCCTGGGCCTTGTCAACAGCCAGCGGGTCATGCTCGCCCTCGTCGACAAGGGCGCCCTGCGCGAGACGGCCTACCACTGGGTCCAGCGCAACGCCCTCAAGGCCTGGGAGGTCAAGCGGCCCTTCAAGGAACTGGTCCTCGAAGACAGCGAGATCATGGAAAAACTGAGCCCCGCCGAAGTGGAAGGCCTCTTCGATTACGACTACCACATCAAGCATGTGGACACCCTCTTCAAGCGGGTCGGTCTGTAAGCTATTCGAAGTCGGTAACCATAAAAAACTCAATAACGGAAACGTAACGATAAGCAGCGTGGTTGTGCAGAAGCGTAGAAAGGGGAGTCAAGTCCATGTCCGAACTGAGCAAACTGGAACAGATCTACGAAGGAAAAGCCAAAAAAGTCTTCCGGACCGAAAGCCCGGACATCTACTGGATCGAGTACAAGGACTCGGCCACGGCCTTCAACGGCGAGAAGAAGGCGGAGATCGAGAACAAGGGCGTCCTCAACAACCGCATCTCGGCCCTCTTTTTTCAATACTTGGCCAAGCAAGGGGTTCCGTCCCACTTCGTTGAACTGATCAACGACCGGGAGATGCTCGTCAAGTCCCTCCAGATCATCCCCGTCGAGGTGGTTGCCCGCAACACCGTCGCCGGCTCCCTGGCCAAGCGCGTCGGCCAGCCGGAAGGCACGCCGCTGGCCAAGCCCGTCCTCGAGTTTTACTACAAGGACGACGCCCTCGGCGACCCGATGATCAACGAATACCACATCGCCGCTATGGAATGGGCCACGCCGGAACAGATGGACGTCATCAAAGTCATCGCTCTCAAGGTCAACGAGATCCTCAAGGAATTCTTGGCCGGCTTGAACATCGACCTCGTTGACTTCAAACTGGAGTTCGGCCTCCACAACGGCGAGGTGCTCCTGGGTGACGAGATCTCGCCCGACACCTGCCGCTTCTGGGACAGCCGGACGAAGGAAAAACTGGACAAGGACCGTTTCCGCCGCGATATGGGCGGCCTTGAAGAGGCCTACCAGGAGATCCTGAATCGACTGGAGAGCAAGCTGAAGGGGTAACCCATGGTTAAAGCGAAGATCATCATCACCGTCAAAGCCGGCTTCCGCGATCCCCAGCGCGAGGCGCTCGAAGAGCGGCTCCGGCAGGGTGGCGACGAGCTGGCCGCGCCTACCATGCCGGCAGCGCAAGCCGTGCCTGCCGGCCTCCGAACGGGTCGCTACGTCGAGTTTCTCCTCGATACGGATGATGTGGAGGCGGCCCGGCGGCAGGCGGAAGACTTCTGCCGCCGGCGGCTAATCAACGAGGTTTTAGAAGCCTTCACCTGTGAGATTGAACCCTTGTCAAACTAATTACACCGGCGGGAGGCCTATCATGTCATACGAATGCACCCACGAGCTTCCTTGGGACAAAATGGAGGAAGAGTGCGGCGTTCTCGGGATCTACGGGCCCGGCAAAGACGTGGCCCGGTTGGCGTACTTCGGCCTCTTCGCCCTGCAGCACCGCGGGCAGGAGAGCGCCGGCATCGCTGTCGGCAATGACCAGGAGATCGTCTTCCACAAGGGCATGGGCCTCGTCACGGAAGCCTTTGACGAGCGGAAGCTGAAGGAACTGCAAGGGAACGTGGCCGTCGGCCATGTGCGCTACTCGACGACCGGTTCCAGCCTGCTCGCCAACGCCCAGCCCCTGATCTTCCGCTACAGCAAGGGCATGATGGCGGTGGCCCACAACGGCAATCTGACCAACGCGTCGGAGATGCGCCACAATCTGGCCGTCACTGGGGCCATCTTCCAGACGACAACCGACACCGAGGTGGTCGTCAACCTGCTGGCCCGCTACGGCCAGTCTTCCCTGGAAGAAGCCCTGATCAAGACGATGATCGATATCAAAGGCTCCTACTCGCTGCTGGTCATGACAGAAAAGCGGCTGTTGGCTGTCCGCGACCCTCACGGCGTCCGCCCCCTCTGCCTGGGCCGCCTGGGTGACGCCTATGTGGTCGCCTCTGAGTCCTGCGCCCTGGACACCCTGGGCGCCGACTTCGTCCGCGACATCGAACCGGGCGAGATCATCTCCATCGATGAAAACGGCCTCGTCTCCCTGAAGGCGCTGACCAAGCCGCGCCGGGCCGCCTGCATCTTTGAATACATCTACTTCGCCCGTCCCGACTCGGTCATCGACGGCATCAGCGTCAACCAGGCCCGCCGGGCCATGGGCCGCCAACTGGCGCGCGAATGCAAGATCGACGCTGACATCGTCATCGGCGTTCCCGACTCCGGCACGGCGGCAGCCATGGGTTACGCCCAGGAATCAGGCATCCCCTTTGACCAGGGCCTGATGAAAAACCGCTACGTGGGCCGCACCTTCATCCAGCCCACCCAGGAGATCCGCGCCCAGTCGGTGCGCCTGAAGTTGAACGCCGTCTCCAAGGCGGTGGAAGGCAAGCGGGTGATCATGATCGACGACTCCATCGTCCGCGGCACCACAAGCGGCAAGATCGTCCAGATGCTGCGCCACGCCGGGGCGAAAGAGGTGCACATGCTCGTCTCCTCGCCGCCGATCACCCATCCCTGCTACTACGGCATCGACACGTCGGTGCGCAAGGAACTGGTGGCGGCCACCAAGACGATCACAGAGATCCGAGAGATGATCGGCGCCGAAAGCCTGCACTACCTCTCCCAGGAGGGGCTGTTGCGGGCGATGACGGAACAAAACCCCGACATCGCCGAAGACAACTACTGCATGGCCTGTTTCTGCGGCAGTTACCCCATTGAAATCCCCATCGGCTTGGACAAGTACGCCATGGAAGGCTGCGGCTGCTAGGAGGTTACCCATGACGGAGCAACAAAAACAGGCAGGCCTGACCTACGCCCAGGCGGGCGTCGACATCACCGCCGGTAACCGGGCCGTCGAACTGATGAAGGGCCAGGTCCGGAGCACTTTCCGGCCCGAAGTCCTCACTGACATCGGCGGTTTCGGCGGCCTCTTCGCCCTCAATGCCCGCAAGTATGAAGAACCGGTCCTCGTCTCCGGCACCGACGGCGTCGGCACCAAGCTGCGCGTCGCCATGCTGATGGACCGCCATGACACGATCGGCATCGACTGTGTGGCCATGTGCGCCAACGACATCCTCGTCCAGGGCGCCGAACCGCTCTTTTTCCTCGACTACCTGGCTGTCGGCAAACTGGTCCCCGAAAAGGTGGCCGCCATCGTCTCCGGCGTCGCCGAGGGCTGCCGCCAGGCCGGCTGCGCCCTCATCGGCGGCGAAACGGCCGAGATGCCCGGCTTTTACGCCGAAGAGGATTATGACGTGGCCGGCTTCTGCGTCGGCGTGGCCGACCGCAAAAAATTGATCGACGGCTCGACCATCCGCCCTGGCGATGTGATGCTCGCCATCCCCTCGTCAGGTCTGCACAGCAACGGCTACTCGCTGGCCCGCAAGGTCTTCTTCGACCATGCCGGCCACAGCGTCGACACCTTCCTGCCTGAACTCGGCAAAACCGTCGGCGAGGAACTGCTGACGCCGACGCGCATCTATGTGAAGCCCGTCCTCGCGTTGCTGGAAAAAGTGGCCGTCAAGGGCATGGCCCACATCACCGGCGGCGGCCTGACGGAAAATATCCCCCGCGTCCTCCCGGCGGGTACCCAGGCGGCCATTGAACTGGGAAGCTGGCCTGTGCCGCCTGTCTTCACCGCGCTCCAGGCCAAGGGGAATGTTGCTGGCGCAGAGATGCTGCGCACCTTTAACTGCGGCGTCGGCTTCATCCTCGTTGTTTCCCCGGAAGAAGCGGACCAGGCTGTCGATATCTTGACGGAGATGGGGGAAACCTGTCACCGTATCGGCGTGATTGAGCAGAACGCCCATGGCGCCGATGCTACGCCTGAGGTGGTCTACTCGGGGGTCATGGTCTGGGAGCGGGGGGAAGCCGAATGACGCTGAAGCTCGGCGTCCTCGCCTCCGGGCGCGGCTCCAACCTGCAAGCCGTCCTCGACGCGATCGACGCCGGCCGCCTCGACGCCCAGGTCGTCATGGTGCTGTCCAACCGCCAGGACGCATTGGCGCTGGAGCGGGCGGCGTCGCGCGGCATCCCTTCCATCTATTTGCCGCCGTCAGACTACCCCCAGCGACCCGACTATGACCGCAAGCTGGCCGAACTGCTGAAAAGCGCCGGCGCCGACGCGCTGCTACTGGCCGGATACATGCGGCTGATCACGACAGAACTGCTGGAGGCCTTTCCCGGTCGGATCATCAACATCCACCCAGCTCTGTTGCCGGCCTTTCCTGGCCTGCACGCCCAGCGCCAGGCCATCGACCACGGCGTTCGCTTTTCCGGCTGCACCGTCCACTTTGTCGACGAGGGGCTCGACTCGGGACCGATCATCCTCCAGGCCGTCGTTCCCGTCCTGATCGACGACAATGAAGACACCCTGGCGGCCCGTATTTTAAAGGAAGAACACCGCATCCTGCCGGAGGCGTTGCAACGGATGGCCGAAGGCCGGCTGCGGATCGAGGGCCGGCGGGTGATCATCGAGTAAGCGCCAGTTTCTCTGGCAGTTTAATATCATCTGCGCGGCCCGTTTCAGTCCTTTGGAGGTCTTTCTAATCTTTCGAATTCCTTTGCAGTCTTTCGAAGCCTTTCCGGCTTTTTTCTTGAACCGAAATTAGGGAGGTAAACCATGAACCGTCGCGCCCTTATCAGCGTCTCCGACAAGACCGGCGTCGTGGAATTCGCCCGGGGTTTGGCTGAACTCGGTTTTGAAATCGTTTCCACCGGCGGTACATACAAGACGATCAAGGCCGCCGGCGTTCCCGTCACCTATGTGACCGAGATCACCGGTTTTCCCGAGATCCTCGACGGCCGCGTCAAGACCCTCCACCCGAAAGTCCACGGCGGCATCCTGGCCCGCCGGACACCGGAACACCTCGCCCAGTTGGAGGCCCATGCCATCGTCCCCATCGACGTGGTGGCTGTCAACCTCTACCCCTTCCGCGAGACCGTCGCCAAGCCGGGCGTGACCCGGGAAGACGCCGTCGAGAACATCGACATCGGCGGACCGGCTATGGTCCGGGCGTCGGCGAAAAACCACGAGTCGGTAGCCATTGTCGTCAACCCGGCCCGTTACGAAGCAGTGCTGGCCGAACTGCAACAGAGCGGAATCGTCTCGGAAGCGACCCGCCGCGCCTTGGCCCGGGAAGCCTTCGCCCATACGGCCGAGTATGATGCCGCCATCGCCGCTTACCTGGCGGCTGAAGAGGGCGAGGGCGACCCCTTCGCAGGCATCTTCGCCCCCGGCAAGGTGGAAAAAGTGCAGGACCTGCGCTATGGCGAAAACCCGCACCAGAAGGCCGCCTTCTACCGCGAAACCGGCTACCAGGGCGCTGGCGCCGGAACGGCAAAACAACGCTGGGGCAAGGAACTGTCCTTCAACAACCTCCTCGACCTGAACGCCGCCCTGGAACTGGCCCGCGAATTCGACCGGCCCGCAGCCGCCATCATCAAGCACAACAACCCCTGCGGCGTCGCCGTCGCAGCCACTTTAAAAGAAGCCTATGAAAAGGCTTTTGCCGCCGACCCGGTCTCCGCTTTTGGCGGCATCATCGCCTTCAACGTCGCCGTTGACGCTGACACCGCCAACGAGGTCGTCAAGACCTTTATGGAGGCTGTCATTGCGCCCTCCTTTGACGAAGCGGCGATCGAGATCCTCCAGCAGAAAAAGGGCCTGCGCATCATGGAAGCAGGACCTCTCGCCAACAGCGCTCCGGCGACAGCCGATGTGAAGAAGATCCGCGGCGGTTTCCTCGTCCAGGAGGCCGACCTGGGCGCCGTCACCGCTGATCAAATCCAGGTCGTCACCGAACGGGCGCCGGAAGAAGGGGAACTGGCCGACCTGCTCTTCGCCTGGAAGGTCGTCAAGCATGTCAAGTCAAACGCCATCGTCATCGCCAAAGACGGCGTGGCCATCGGCGTCGGCGCCGGCCAGATGAACCGCGTCGGTTCGGCCCAGATCGCCCTCGAACAGGCGAAAGACTCTCAGGCCCTCGGCGGCAACAACGGCGTCGATAGCGACAACTGCCCAGCCTCGCAAGGCGCTGTCCTCGCCTCTGACGCATTCCTGCCTTTCAAAGATACGGTGGAAACGGCTGCCCGTTACGGGATCCGCGCCGTTATCCAGCCAGGCGGTTCGGTTCGTGACGCCGAATCGATCGAAGCCTGCAACCGTCTCGGCGTCGCCATGGTCTTCACCGGAATGCGCCACTTCAAGCACTAAGGGGGTATGAAGGTGAAACAATTGAAAGCCACTGGATTGAAAATCCTCGTCGTCGGCGGCGGCGGACGGGAACATGCCCTCGTCTGGAAACTGAAGCAGAGCCCCCGCGTCGCCGAGGTCTACTGTGCCCCCGGCAACGCCGGGATCGCCCAGATCGCGCACTGCGTCGATATCAAAGCCGATGACGTGACCGGCATCCTGACTTTCGCCTGGGAAAAGCGCATCGACTTGACTGTCGTCGGGCCGGAAGCGCCTCTGTCGGCAGGCATCGTCGATGTCTTCAATGACCATGAGATGCGCATCTTCGGACCTACGAAAAAAGCGGCTGAAATCGAGGGCTCCAAGGCCTTTTCCAAGGATCTGATGCAGAAATACGACATCCCGACGGCCGCTTACGGTGTCTTCACCGAGATCGAGCCTGCCCTCCAGTTTATCGACAAACTGGCTGCCACCCGTCTCGCCGAAGCAGGCTGCCCCTGTGTAGTCAAAGCCGACGGCCTTGCAGCGGGCAAGGGTGTCATCGTCGCCGCCGATGTGGCCGAAGCGAAGGAGGCCGTCCGCTCCATGCTGGAGGGCAACGCCTTCGGCGACGCCGGACGGCGCGTCGTCATTGAAGAGTTCCTGGAAGGCGAGGAAGTGAGCATCCTGGCCTTCACCGACGGCGATCATGTGATCCCCATGGTGTCCGCCCAGGACCACAAGCGCATCTTCGACGGCGACCAGGGCCCGAACACAGGCGGCATGGGCGCCTATTCGCCCGCCCCCGTCTACACGGAGGCACTGGCTCGTGAAGTCGAGAAGACTGTCTTGCTGCCCACCGTCCAGGCGATGAAAGCCGAGGGGCGGCCCTACCGGGGTGTCCTCTATGCCGGACTGATGGTCACCGCCCAGGGGCCGAAGGTGCTCGAATACAACGCCCGCTTCGGCGATCCCGAGACACAGCCGGTGCTGATGCGCATGCAGACCGACCTAGTCGACGTCATCGAGGCTATCCTGGAAAACCGCCTCGATCAGCAGCAGATTGAATGGAGCAGTGACGCCACCGTCTGTGTCGTCATGGCCGCCGGCGGTTATCCGGGGGACTACGAAAAAGGCAAGCCCATCTCCGGGCTTGACGATGCGCTGCCCGGTGTCGAGGTCTTCCACGCCGGCACAGCCCCTAAGGACGACCAAATCGTCACGGCTGGCGGGCGCGTCCTCGGCGTGACGGCCAAAGGGCCGACCATCCGTGAAGCCATCGACCTGGCCTACCGGCAAGTGGAACGGATCCGTTTTGACGGCGTACAGTTTCGCAGGGACATCGGACGTCTCGCCCTGGAGCGATTGTAACAACGGCGTCGCAGCGGCGACTGACAAACGTCTGTTCAGCGACGGACCCGACTGTTTCCTGCCCGGCTTCAAAGGGCCGAAAGAACTGGCAGGCATGAAAGCCGCAAAAAAAGCCATCCTAACCTTCGAAAGCGAATCGAAGGAGGGATGGGCGTTGCGTCCTTTGCGTGAGATCATGACCCGCAGCATTTCGGCCGTTCGGCCTGACGAAACCATCATCGAGGCCGCCAAGATCATGACCCGGCTCAACGTTGGCGCAGTCCCTGTCGTAGAAGGTCAAAAGTGTGTCGGCATCATCACCGACCGAGATATCGTCCTGCGCGTCGTCGCCAAAGGAATGGATCCCCGCGGCACGACCATTCAGTCGGCGATGACGAAGGATCCGATCACCGGCACGCCCGACATGGACATTCACGCGGCCGCCGACCTGATGTCGGACAGGCAGATCCGGCGTCTGCCCATCATTGAAAAGGACCGGCTGGTCGGCATCGTCTCACTCGGTGACTTGGCCGTGACAAACATTTACCGCAATGAAGCCGGTGATGCCCTCGGCGAAATCTCTGAGCCGTCGAGACCGATGTAACAATCAACAGTTTCATGACTCACGACAATGACTCACAACGAAGAGTCACGACGATGCCCCTTGCAATAAAGCGTACTAAGCCTTATGAAGCGAATACAGCGAAATGAGAAAAAGCCGGCAGATCAGCCGGCTTTTTCGTCGCTAAGAAAGCCTCTGCCGTTGCCGGTCAGAGGCTTTTCTATCATAGATAGGTTGGACAAGCCCATTGAGTTACAATTTTTCCGCCAATTCGGCGAGCTTTCTGCCCGCCTCATTGAGCACCTCGACCATGCCGGCAATGTCCTGGGTGGCTCGCGCCTGTTCTTCGGCAACAGTGCTGTTTTGCATGACCCCGTCGGAGACCTTTTCAATGTTCCCCTTGAACTGGCTTAAAAGGGTATTGATCTCGCGGGCGGAACCGCCGCTTTCCTCAGCGAGTTTGCGCACCTCGTTCGCCACTACCGCGAATCCCCGGCCTTGCTCGCCGGCGCGGGCCGCTTCGATGGAGGCGTTGAGGCCGAGCAGTTTCGTCTGGTTGGCGATGCGCTGGATGAAACCAATGATGTTGGTCGTTGCCTTGACATGTTCCAGCGTCTCGACAGTGACGTTGGCCAGGGCCTGGCTGTTCGCGGCCAGTTCCTGCGACGAGGCCGTGATCTGCTGGACCGCCGCCATGGCCCGTTCCAGCGACTCCGTGATTTCGCCGATAACCGTTTGCAGTGTCGATTTCATCTCGTCGTCGTGGAGCATTTTTGCCAGCAGCCCAGAGGCCACCTTGGCGACGGGCGTCACCAACTCTAGCTTGCCGCCGATCCCGAAGGTGCCGATCTTGACGCCGTCCACCTTGACGGCCAGATTGATGCCTACCTTTACGGCGCCCCCTGAGTTGATCTCATCTTCTTCCGTAATCGAGATCGTATCGATGTCGGTTGTCATGATTCTCTTAGAACCGGCATGCATATTCCCTACACGGGTATGGCTGGAATCAGCGATGATGCGGCCCGTGGTATCACAGACAATCGAATGATAGCCCGTCTGCCGGTTGATAAACTCCGTAAGTTCCACCGCTGTTTTTTCGGTGAGAATCATGGGATCACACTCCTTAAAAAAGCAAACCGGTCATCACCGGCGCATAACACGACCTTTTCTACGATATTTCGACAACATAGCGATTGTTCCTCCTATCACAATAGGAAATTTAACAATCCATTCGTATGTAATTAAGGTCCTATGCGGATGGAGACCGGTTTGCCCAAAGGAAAATCGGGGCATGTCCAATCTTGTTGCGTAGGTAAAGGGGCAGGCATTGCCCCTTTACCCCGGAGATATTCGTCGCTGGAGGGCAGGCATGACGTACCGGTCCAGGCCGATCGCCCAGGCGACGGGGCCGGCGGTGAGGAGGAACAGTTGCAGCGCCAACAACTCCGGGTTGGTGCTCGATGTGCCGGCCCAAAGATAGGCCAGGTTCATGATGGCGCCCGCCAATGCCGCAAAATAGGTGAAGAAACCGAGGATCAGGGCGATGCCGACAAGCACCTCGCCGTAAGCCACCAGATAGGAAAACAACTTGGCATTGGGCAACGCCACGGCGCGGATAAAGTCAGCATACCAGCCATGGACCTCCGGGTGGGCGCCTTCACCGGCCTTGGCCAAAGCGCCGTTCAAGAATCCCGTTACGGCCACGCCGGCCTTATCACCGGTCCAGACCGGATTATTCACTTTCTCCAGACCGGAAGTCAACCATTGATAGCCGACCCATAGGCGGACGAGCAGCCAAAGCAAAGCCATATTTGACCGTCTGAGGATTTCCAAGTCGAGAAGCCTCCTTTCTACTGTATGAATTTCGGGATGTTTTCCAGGGAGCGGTCTTTTCAGGGCGCAGCGTCACTTGGAGAACAAAATCACGGAACGGTTTACCCGAACGGAACAAGTCATTTCCTATGATGCGCTGCACCGAAAAAAACATGTAAAAAAACTCCGCCGGTTGTGCGGCGGAGAGAAAGGGTTGCAATCCTTGATAACGGGTCGGAACTCCTATTCTGACAGATCAAACGCTGGGCGCTTCCATGCCGTAGCCGCTCCATTCCTCGCGGGAGGGGCCGTAGACACCCGGAACGGTGAGGCCGGCCTGGCGCATCAGCACCGTCATCTGGCCGCGGTGGTGAGACTGGTGGCGGATGAGGACACCGAGGGTAAAACCGTTGGTCCAACGTTCGCCCGGATAAAGCTCTTTTTCCTCCTGGAGATTGGCGTCGGACCAATGGCGCTCGACGGCGGCGGCGAGAGCCTCCGCAGCCTGACGGTAGCCGTCGGCGATCTGCCGGGCCGAAGCGGGAACGGTCGATTCATCAATGTTCACTTCCAGCGATAGGCCAGTCCGTTCCAGCATCTCCGGGATGGTGGCGACGATGTGCCAAGCCATACGGCCGAGGGTGCGATCCTGAGCGGTGACAGCCTGCTGAAGCGATTCGTCAGTCAGCGCGTCCATCATTCGCTGTGTCGACTCCGCCTCATACCGCCAGTACATGAGGAAGTCACAGACTGTGGTGAACAGGGGAATCGCCTCCTTCGTGTTCGAAATCGTTAGAATACTTGTTTTGCCTTAAATTCCATAACCTAGATTCGCGATGAAGCATTGCTTTTCCTGCCCAGTCGCAGCATTCGCGCCGGGGATCCCATCATTTAGTTGCCGAGAGGTTGCCCTTGACTAAAGCGGCGTCGTGGGCGGCGCTGTGACTGTTCACCAAATCGGATACGAATACGAGATCAACACCCATCTTTTCCAGCGGGCCGATCGATTCTCGGATGGCCTGGGCAGCCGTCTTGCCCCGGCTTCCCACGTGGCCGATGGCGACAGCCTGCCCCTGCTTGAGGGCGAGCCGACCCGCTTTCATCAGTTGGCCTTTGATGTAATTCACGTCGTTCTTCTCATGGTCGAGGAAGACATCGCGCCGGATGATCGGCACGCCGATCTCCTTGGCAAGACGGGGGAAGACGGAATCGGAGACGGTGACGCTGTCCACGAAGTACCACTGCCGCTTTTTAATCTCCTCCAGCGTCGTCAAGGCAGAGGCCTCATCACGGCTGATCACGATGCCCATGTGATTGTTGACGCCAGAAGCGAAGGGCATCACATCGCGGGCGTCATCGAGGAGAGCGGCGATCTGTTCCCGTTGCATATTGGCGGTGACGTAACGAGGACCGTGCCAAGCCGTAGGCACGTGATCCGATTCCATGGGGATGTGGATCATCACCTCAAAACCGAGGTGGTGGGCCCGGGTCGCCAGTTGTTTCGAATCCTTGAAAAAGGGCATCACGGCCACAGTCAACGGGCGATTAACGGCCAGGATCTCTTCAACGCCGCCGGCGTAGTTGCCGAGGTCGTCGATGATGATGGCCAGCTTGCCTTTAGGCGGTAATGCTGCTGGATCAGCCTGCGGATCGCCGATCACGGCGCTGCCAGCTTGCGGCGCCGGGGCTAAGACCATATCGGCGGCGCTTTCGCCAGGACCATCGCCCGGCCCATCGCTCTGATGCCCCCAGCCCGGCCACAACCACTCAAAGAAGGTCTTCTTCACTGGTTCCTGGTTGACGTACTTGACAACACCGTCGGCGATCTTCTGGGCAAGGGCGTTGCGGAAGTCGGCTTTCAAGAAGAGCGCCCGGTCTTGGTAATTGGTGATAAAGCCCATTTCGACGATAACCGATGGCATCTTGACGTACTCGAGAACGAAGAAGTCGCCGCCATAAGGCTGGTGGCGGTAAAACTCGCCCCGTTTGGCATAGTGGGCGTAATAGCCGTTCAACTCTTTTTGCAGGGTGTGGGCCAGTTCCTTCGATTGGTCTGTAAAGGGTGTTTTGGGGTGGTAGAGGAGGATGGCGCCGCGCATCTGGGGATCGCGGGCTGAATTGATGTGCAGGCTCAGGAGCAGATCGCCCTCTTTATCGTTTGCCCAGCGGACACGGTTGGTCAGGTCGGTCCGGTAGCGCTGCGGATGGTCAGGCGCCAGGCCGCTGAGATCAACATCGCTCTCGCGGCTGAGCAAGACCTTGGCCCCCAGCGCTTCCAGGCGCGGCTTCAGGATTTTGGACATCTCCAGGTTGACTGTCTTCTCCAGGAAGCCTTCCTTTGTGTTTGTTCCGCTGTCGATCCCGCCGTGGCCCACATCGATCAGGATTTTTTTTCCTTCGAGCGGCAGTTTGTCCGGCGCCGGACCCGGCGGGAGGTCTGGGGGTTGAAGATAGGCGTAGACGCCTGCAGCCGCGATCAGCAAGGCGGCGATGCTGATCAAGAGAAACAGCGTTCTCCGCCGGATGAGCCAAAAGCGGGATTTTCCCAAGATGCGTCTGAGCAGAGTCATCGCGACGCCTCCCTGCCGGCGCTTCTCGCCATGTAATGCGCTTAGAAAAAGTTACGCCCCTAAAGGGAAACAAAGACTAACAAAACAACAGCCCCCCAAAGCCCATAGCGGCCTGGGGGGGCATGCTTATCGACCGGTCGGTTCGGGAATCCTCCCTTCGTCGTCGTGATGGCGGCAATTCGTGTTTTCTTCAAGGCCTTCCGGCTCCCCATCGAGGTCGTGGAGCAGATGCCGCATATCGTCGTCGCGGCTGCGCAGGAGGACCTGCTTTCCGATGTAGGCGCCATCCTTGCCGATAAATTTCATCACCGTCACCTCCTGGTAACAGGCTTATGTGCCGGCGCGTCCCTTTAAGGCAGGAAAGGTCCTCCAGAATAAAAAAAACGCTCCTCCCGCGTAAGCAGGAAGAACGAGTGGGGGAAGCAGGTTAACTGGCGGCCACATTGTCACCGCTGTTTTCACAGTTAGAAGCAGCGGTGACGGTCATCACTGCTTTGCCGGCCTTGGCGGCAGGCGCAGGGGACACCTTCAGGCCTGCCGTCCTGGAAACTCGGGTCACCTTCGCGCCGGCGGCCTTGGCGCTTCGGGCACGCTTTTTGAAAGGCTGCACATTGTGCATATTCGTTTCGTCGTCAGCGGCTGCCGCGACGGGATTGACTTTTCGGCGCAATCGCCCATACTCGCGGGAACCCCAGCGGCTCAAAGCATCATCTTCATGGACGCTCAGGGTCACATTGTGGATGTTGGGGTATATCTTTTTGAGGCGGCGCTGGATCTCATATTTCACGTCTTCCGCTTCGGAGACAGACATGTCTTCAGGCAATTCAATCGTGCCGTCCACATCGAGGTAGGAACCTTCCTGAACGACATCCAGTTCGTAGAGGTCCTCGACGCCCTCCACCTCCATGATCGCTTCACCGATCTCGTCGACCACCTCTTCCGGCGCCGTATAGCCGATGAGGCCCTTGACGTTCTCCGAGGCGATCTTCAGGGCGATCCCGAACAGCAGGACGCCGATGCTTACGCCGGCCAACCCGTCGCCCCACGGGGCGACGCCCAGATGGGCGGCGGTGATGCCGGAACTGGCGATGACGATGGCGACCGTGGCCAGGAGGTCTTCAAAAAAGACGAGGCGCGTTTCCGGCGAGGCCAGGTGATACTTGGAGAAGGACAAGCGGACGAGGGCGAAGCCCCGGGCATCCGATTCGGCCTCCCGACCGATGTCCTTCATGGCCTGGTAGAGGACGAAGCCGTCCACAAGCAGCGATGCGAGCAGGACAGCCTGGTTCCACCAGAAGCCGGAGACGGGGTGGGGGTGCAGCATGGCGCCGTAGGCCGATTGGATGGTGCGCAGGGCGTTGTAGGCCATGAAAAGGGCGACAAAGAGAACGATCAGATTGGACAGTCGGCCGAAACCGTTGGGAAAGGTGGACGTTGGTTTGCGGGCGGCGAAGACGGATCCGGTGAAGACGGCCGCCTGGGCGGAACCGTCGTTGAAGCTGTGGACCGCTTCGGCCTGCATGGCCGGGGAACCAGTCGCCATGAAGGCAACCCATTTGAGCACGGCGAGAAAGTAGTTTCCGAGTGCGCTCTGGAGCGCCGTGTAGTTGGCCTGTTTCAGCAAGGCAACTGCTTGCTTACCCAAGTAGTTTTTTCCTCTCCTTTTGCCATGGGGAAGACGAACAACGACGGGTGATGCCTATACGTTGGAAGAAATAAAGCAGTTCGTTGCACGCCCGTTGATAGAACAACAAGTATACCGGTGAAAGAACAACAAAAATGACCAGTGTGATATCAATGTATTGAGTCGGGGTCATTTTTAATCCCTATTGTAAACGATTTTTGCGGCCCCTTCCATGGGCGGATCAGCGCAAGGAAGCGCTGGATAAGGGAATTCAGGCTTCTGGGAGCATTCCGCGCAGGTGGAGCCGATCTTCTTGCCCGCTAGCGAGGAATCTCTGGTTCTCTCAACGTTTTTCTTAAAAAGGGTGTTGACAAAGGTCATGTATTTTGTATAAAGGGGCCGATTTGACGTGAATTTGCCGGATAATCGCTTTCGCTCCGCAGCGCCATCGCTAAGAGTCCACGAGAAAATTTGCCCGACCAGCCCTATGCCGACTTTGGCAGGCAATGGGTGCTTTTCCGATAAGACAGTGCTGGTTGCCGATTGCACTGAATAGTACAATAACATTGTATCGATAGGTCTTACAATATATCACAGGAAATCGAAAGTAAAGTAAGGAGCAATGCCTGATGTCTACACCGAGGCAAAAGGCGATCGCTGCCGCGCTGGCTGTGATCGTCCTGTCAGGGGCCGGATACGGTTACTACGCGCGCGAGTCGGCTGCACGGGAAAGCGCGCAGGCTGTCCAGTACAGCGCTGTTGAACTGGGAGACGTGACCGAAACAGTCTCCGCCTCCGGCGCGATTCAGACGCCCCAGCAGATTAAACTGAGCTTCACCGCCGGCGGCGGCCGGCTGACCTCCGTCGCCGTCAAGGTGGGCGATCGCGTCCAGGCCGGCCAGACGATCGCCACCCTCGATGACGCCAACGCCCGCGCCCAGATCGCCAGCGCCCAGGCTAACGTCGCCTCCGCCCAGGCCAAGCTGGAACAGACCCGCCGCGGCGCCACCGCAGAGGCCGTCGCCCTCCAGCAGGCCAACGTGGACAAGGCGAAAGCCGCCTGGGACGGGGCGAAGCAGGCCTATGAAAACCAATTGGTCCTCTACAACGACCGCAGCGCCGCCCAGCAGGCCGTCGTCAACGCCCAGAACCAGGTCGATACGACGGCCATCCAACTGCGCAATGCCCAGGCCGGCCTGGAAGCCGCCAAGGCCAAACTCTCCGCCGCCCAGGCCGGACCCTCTGAGGCGACCTTGAACGCCTCCCGGACGGCCGTTGAGGTGGCCGAACGGCTGTTAGTCATCGCCGAGGACCAGTTGAACAACGCTCGCATCCAGTTGAACGACGCCTACGCCACGCCGGGCCCCATCGGCCCCGATGGGTTGCCGACAGCCAACACGTCCGCCATTCGCCAGGCCGAATCGGTCTACAACCAGGCCCAGTCCTCCTACAACCAGTCAAGAGTCAACCTGGCCAACGCCCAGAAGCAACTGGCCGACCTGCAGGCCGGGCCGGATGCCAACGTCCTCGCCCAGACACTGGCCGCCGTTAACCAGGCGCAAGCCTCGGTCGATCAGGCCCAGGCCAGCCACAACGCCGCCAAACAAGCCCTGACCTATGCTCAGCAGAACTTTGAAAACCGCAACCAGGCCAAGGCCCAACTGGACCAGGTGAAAAACAGCCTCGACCAGGCCGAAGCGGCTTACAACGCGACCGTGGCCCAGATGAACCAGACCCTGGCCCCCCCGGACAGCGCCGCCATCACCGCCGCTCAGGCGACGGTTGCCCAGGCCCAGGCCGCGCTCCGCCAGCAGGAGGTGGCCCTCAATAACCTGAAGCTGACGTCCCCTATCGACGCCATCGTCGCCCAGGTGAACGGCAATGTGGGCGAATTGCCTTCCGCCGCGACACCCCTCGTCGTCCTCAATGACGCGAACGGCGACAACTTGCAGGTGATGGCCCAGATCAGCCAGAGCGACGTAGGCAAAATCCAGGGCGGCCAGCCGGCCGAGTTCACCGTCTCCACCTATCCCGACAAGACCTTCCAAGGCGCCGTGCTCATGGTCTACCCAGAGGCGGTTACGACAAACGGCGTCACCAGTTACAACGTGCAACTCTCTGTCGACAACGCCGAAGGACTCCTCAAGCCCGGCATGACAACGAGCGTCACTATCACCACGGGATCCCACCAAAACGTCATCTTCGTCCCTGCCCAGGCCTTGAAGGAGCATGATGGCGTCACCGGCGTCTATGTGGCACCTGATAGTGTCGCGAGCGGTCAAAGCGATCAATCTGCGCAAACCGCTCAATCTGATCAGAACAGCCGTTCCAGCAAAAACACGGCCCCTGTCTTCCGCCCCGTCGTCACCGGCCTTTTCTCGACAGACCGCGTCGAGATCGTCGCAGGCCTCAGCGAAGGTGAGCGCTATGCCCTTTCCAACACCTCGACGGAGAAAAAAGCGTCTGCCGGCGCCTTCAACTTCGGAGCGGCCAAGTCGAACGGCGCCGCTGCCGTCAAAACCGGGGGAGGGAAGTAGTCATGAACCCGGTCATCCGCCTCCAGGACATTGAAAAACACTACCGCATCGGCGATCAGGAGATCCGGGCGCTGCGCGGCGTCAGCCTGGAGATCAATGAAGGTGAGTTTGTCGCCATCATGGGCCCCTCCGGCTCGGGCAAGTCGACGATGATGAACGTCATCGGCTGCCTGGACAAGCCCTCCCTCGGCGAATACTACCTGGACGGTCAAGCCGTCTCCAAAGCCGCTGATGACGAACTGGCCCACATCCGCAACAAAAAGATCGGCTTCATCTTCCAGAGCTTCAACCTGCTCGCCCGGACCGAAGCCGTGGAAAATGTGGAACTGCCCATGCTCTACGCCGGCGTCAGCGCCAAGGACCGGCGCCGGCGGGCGCTGGCCGCCCTGGAAGCGGTGGGCCTCGCCAACCGTATCCACAACAAGCCGAACGAACTCTCCGGCGGCCAGCAGCAGCGCGTCTCCATCGCCCGCGCCCTGGCCAACGACCCCGTCATCCTGCTCGCTGACGAGCCGACGGGCGCGCTCGACTCGAAGACGACGACGGAGATCCTGAGCATTTTTCAGCAACTGAACGACGCCGGCAAGACGGTCATCGTCGTCACCCACGAAGCGGAAGTGGCCGAACACGCCAAGCGGGTTGTCCGCTTCCTCGACGGCAAGATCATTGAAGACAGTCCCGTCACCCAGCGCCGGCTGGCTGGCGGCGGGGAGGCCGGAAAGGGGGAGGCCGTTAACGGGGAGGTGGCCTGCGCGTGAACATCCGGGAGACGATCCGCCTGGCCTTTCGCAGCGTCAAGGTGAACAAGATGCGCTCCTTCTTGACGGCCCTCGGCATCATCATCGGTGTCTCCGCCGTGATCACCCTCGTCGCCATCGGTCAGGGCGCTTCCAGCAGCATCACCGACCAGATCCAGGGCCTTGGCAGCAACCTCCTCATCGTCTCACCCGGCCAGGCCTCCCAGGGCGGCGTTCACATGGGCGCCGGCACCTTGAATACCTTGACGCCGGAAGACGCCAACGCCATATCCAAGCTCCGCAGCGTGTCCGCCGTTTCCCCGAGCGTAACCAGGCAGGCGCAACTGGTCTACCGCAACCAGAACATGAGCGCCACCGTCGAGGGCACGAGCGCCGACTACCCCCGTGTTCGCAGCACAGAGTTGCAGGCGGGACGCTTTTTTAACAAATATGAGGTCCAGGGCCAGGCCAATGTGGCCATCGTCGGCGCCAACGTGGTGGAAAACCTCTTTGGCGACCGCGACGCCGGCGTTATCGGCCAGAAGATCGAGATCAAGCAGATCCCCTTCACCATCATCGGCGTCCTGGAGAGCCAGGGCGGCGGCATGACCAACAACGACGACCGCGTCTTCGTCCCTGTCACCACCGCCATGAACCGCCTCTTCGGCATGACCAAGGTCAACACCATCTACGTTTCCGCCCTCTCCACCGACGTCATCGACCAGGCCCAGGCGGAAGTGACATCGACCCTGCGCATCCAGCACAATCTCTCGACCAGAGAGGACAATGACTTCTCCATCACGTCCCAGGCCCAGATCCTGAACACCGCCCAGGGGATCACCGGCATTATGACCTCATTGCTCGCCGGTATCGCCGCCATCTCCCTCATCGTCGGCGGCATCGGCATTATGAACATCATGCTCGTCTCAGTGACCGAGCGCACCCGCGAGATCGGCATCCGCAAAGCCATCGGGGCCACCCGCGGCGTCATCCTGCGTCAGTTCCTCATCGAATCCATCGTCCTCAGCCTCGCTGGCGGCATCATCGGCATCATCATCGGCGTCGGCGGCTCCCAACTGATCGGCAGCATGACCGCCTTGACGACGAAAGTGACTTTGACGCCAGTGCTTTTCTCCTTCTTCTTCTCCATGCTCGTCGGCGTCGTTTTCGGGGTGTACCCGGCGAGGAAGGCGGCGAGTTTGAATCCGATTGATGCGTTGCGGTATGAGTAAGGTAATCTAGAGGGATTAAAGATCACAGATTCCGCAATATGCTTTTTTAGCGCCTCTGCCATTCTTGGCAGGGGCTTTATTATCGTCACAGCTGCCTTGCATATTTTTAATCTTTATCGATGGAGCCGGCAGAATTCAGATCAGAAAGGAACAGCGCTGTATTTGGGAATTATGGTCACCCTAGGTTGTTTTTTCTGGTTTATCATTGCGCTATTTGCTTTCTTTATTAAATAAACTCGTGTCGTCCTTTTCTTTTAAGGATTCCGTGCTGCCTAAACCACATTTTTGAACAGCGGCGGAAAAACGCACAAAAAAAGACAGGCCCTCCTATAGTAGACGCTTCAGCTAAAACATTTCGTTTTGAATCTGAACACGTCGTCTAATCAACCGTAAAAAACGGACACCCCCTTGGGTTCGCAACGATTCCATTGCGAGATTTCCCAGGGGGTGTCTTGTCTGTTCGCTTTTAAACGCATTGACTCCGCCAACACGCGGCGAGAGAGAAATCATTACCAGAAAATGCCCGTCCAGGATGCGCACTTATCTGTTGAAAAGCATCAAAAAGTAATATATCATACTGATATAGTTCCCTCAATCACATGACTTCCAAATAGGTTATATTTTTCCCTTGGGATACCGCAGGGCTCCTCCTGTCACGATGCAGTTGATATGAAAGGGTGGTGGAGACTAGTACAGATAGCGACATAGTACATAGATAGGGACGGGTTACACAGCGCACAGCATGCCCCTGATAAAAAACCACGGCAAATTGTCTGGAAAATTGACGATTCCGAAAAAAGAGATTCTTTTCTAGTGTCATACACAAGTGCCATACACGGTGTCACTCACAACTAGACTTTGGCATGATTCATACGCATGATCCCATGGCATCACCCCATTCCCCCATTCCCCCATTCATCGCCCCCATGTCCGAAATTTTCTCAATATACACTCAGGAGGGAATATTGCAATGAAGGAAACAATGCACGCAGCAGAAGATCACTTCGACTTGGCGAACGTGAAAATCACCGATGTCATCGACATCGAGTTTTTGCAAAAATTCCAGGACGACTTCGCCACCGGGATCGGCTTGGCCAGCGTCACCGTCGATCTTGACGGCATGCCGGTGACGAAACCGAGCCGGTACACCCGTTTTTGCATGGACTTCACCCATTCCACCGAAATCGGAGACAAGCGGTGCGCCGAATCTCACCGCAAAGGCGGGGAAGAGGCGGCGCGAACCGGCAAGCCCTACATCTATGAATGCCACGCGGGCCTGATCGATTTTGCCGTGCCCATCATGCTGGAGGGCAGACAGATCGGGACCATCCTGGGCGGGCAGATCCTGTCCCATGCGCCGGAACTGGAAAAATACGAGCGGATCGCCCGGGAGATCGGCGTCCACTCCGACGCCTATGTAGAGGCCGTGAAAGAAGTCAAAACACTCACCTACGAGCGGATCGAAGCGGCCGCCAACGTCCTGTGGACCATAGCCAACAACATGACCAAGACCTGGTATGACCAGCACAAGCTCGGTGGCCTCGCGCGGGTCCTCAACGAAAACATCACCCAGATGTCCGCGACGATGGAGCAGATGGCCGCCTCCGCCAACGAAGTGAACGAAAACCAACTGAAGTTGAACAGTGAAATTCAAAGCGTCAGTAATTTGACGGAAAAGATCAATGAAGTCATCGATTTCATCAAGGAAATCGCCGACGAAACCCGGCTGTTGGGTCTCAACGCCGCCATTGAAGCCGCCAAAGCGGGAGACGCCGGGCTCGGTTTCGGCGTCGTGGCCCAGGAGATCCGCAAGCTGTCCAACGACTCGAAACAGACCGTCAACAAGATTAAGGAATTCACCCTGGAAATCAAAAAATCCGTCGCCCACACGGTCAAGATGGGCGACTCGACGACCACCGCCACCCAGCAGCAAGCCTCGGCCATCGAAGAAGTCAGCGCAAGTCTCCAGGACATCGCTACCCTTTCCGACAGCCTAGAGAACCTGGCCTCGAAATAGCGATAAATTTATTGTGTGAAGAAGGTGAATCCTTTGGCGGTTCTTCAGTTAGTTACCTTCGAATTGTGCGGAGAAGAATTTGCGATTGACATCGATATTGTCAACGGCATTCTCAAGCTAAAAAGTTACACCATCGTCAAGATCCCCAGCGCATCCAACGGGTTGGAAGGAATTATCAATCTGAGGGGGAAAGCCGTCCCCGTCTTCAACATGAAAAAGCGGTTTCACTACGCAGACACTGGTGTGAGCGAAGACAGCAAGATCATCGCGTTGAACAACAACGGCGCCATCGTCGGGTTCATCGTCGATGATGTCACCGACATATTCAAATTGAAGGACGAGGACTTTGAGCCGCTGCCTAGCAGCATCACCCATAACTGCGACGGCTATATCAAAGGCATTGGGAAAAACGATGACCGGATCATCATCATCCTGGATCTGATCAAGGCACTGTCCGATAAGGAACTGAAACAGATTCATACCGTTCCAAGCGCGGCCACGGCGTAAAAAGGATGAGTAGTGAAACATCGTCCTAAAATAAATGGGACTCTCATAAGACGCAAAAACACCGCCAACAGGCATTCCTGCCTGTTGGCGGTGTTAAGGAATGAAAGAGAATCGCAACGTAACAAGTGATCCAAAAGTAGCCGAATCCGAAGCAACGGCGACCGCGGAACCCTTAAAGCTTCCTGAGCCGCTTTACGCATCCCATGCGCCTTAAGCTACCTGAGTAACTGAAGCCCCCTAAATCCGAAACCGCTGCACCGACGCCTGCAACGCCTCGGCCATCCTCGCCAGGCTCTCGGTCGATAGGGCGATCTGGTCCATCGACGCCGACTGCTCTTCTGTCGAGGCGGCGGCGTTTTGCGTTTGTCCCGTCGTTTCGCGGACGATGGACTCGATGTGCTCCATCTGGGCCACGATCTCCTGGCCGCCGGCAGAGGCCTGCTGGACGGTGGCGGAGATCTCCCGGAACTGGCTTTCCACTTCGTCGATCAGGTTTTCCACGATGCCGAACTCGCGCCCGGCCGCCTGAGCAACCTTTGTTCCTGACTGGACCTCGTTGATCCCCACGGACATGGCGTTCACAGAGGCTTCCGTCTCTTTTTGAATCGTCTGAATCAAATTGGTGATCTTTTGGGTCGAGTCCTTCGACTCTTCCGCCAGTTTGCGCACCTCTTCGGCCACGACGGCGAAGCCGCGGCCCATCTCGCCGGCGTGGGCGGCCTCGATGGCGGCGTTGAGGGCCAGCAGGTTGGTCTGTTCAGCGATGTTGCGGATTGCGGCCACGATCTCGTTGATCTCCTGGGAGCGCTCGTTCAGCTTGGACACCATGTCGCCCGACTGGGTGACCGTGTTTTCAATCCGGTGCATCTGGTTGATCACCGCCTTGACGGCTCGGCCGCCTTTTTTGGCGGCAACGGTCGTCTTTTCAGCCGCTTCTTCCACCGTTTTGGCGCCGATGGACACCGATTGGATCTCCTCGGCCAACTGGCTGGCGACGCTCGTCGTTGATTTTACTGAATTGAACTGGTCATCGGCGCCGGTGGCGATGGCGCTGATCGACTCGGCGATCTGGTTGGCTGCGGCAGAGGACTGCTCGGCGCTGGCGGTCAACTCCTCGGCTGAGGCCGCGACCGCTTGTGCCAACTCGGATACGCCTTTGACCAGTTGCCGCAGTTGGCTTGCCATGGCGCACAGGTTCTCGTTCAGTTCCCGCATCTCCGTCGTCGTTGATTGGTGCAGTTCGCCTTCGCCAACTGTGAGGTTGCCCTCGGCCACCCCTTTCATGGCGGCAGCCAGTTTACGAAGGAAAGCGGTGATGTCGTTGGTGACGAAGATGATGATCACGGTCAACACAGTAAGGGTGATCAGGCTCAGCATCAGTGCGCGAGCGGCGAGGGCGTTAATGGGCGCAAAGAGTTCTTTGACGGGAACGGAAGTGACAACGGCCCAGCCGCTGATCTCGAGCGGGGAAGAAGAGTAAAACTTTTCCACGCCCTTATAGGGCCGCTGCGCAAAGGTCGGTTCACCGGCCAGGAAGCTCTTCGTTGCTTCCGCCAGGCCGCCTCCGTCTACCGTGAAGAGGTTGTCCGTATGCTGCAACGACGGGTGAGCGACAAGAAATCCTTTCCGGTCGATCACATAGGGATATCCCGTTTGGCCCACTGTTTTGTCGCTGATCAATGTATAGATGGCCTTCAAGTCGAGGTCTGCCGCCACCACGCCGACGATTTGTCCGCCAACCGTGATCGGCGTAACAATGCTGATGACGGGGCTTTTTGTTTTGACATCGTCATGGATGTCTGTATAGCCGATTCCCTGCCCCTTGCTGCCCACTTGATAGGAAACCTGTTGCCGTGGGTCGAATCCGGCGGGAGGCGTCCACCCGGAAGCGCTGATAAAGCGCCCGTCCGCATAGGTAACCGTCAGGTCCCGCATCCCCGGATGAAGTTGACGCAGTTTTTCCAGGTTGCGACGTTGTTCCTCCAAGGTGATGCCGCTGCTGCTGAAGGAGTGCGCCAGCGCCGTGACGGTCGACTGCTTGTCCAGCAACCAGCCCTCCAACTCATGTTTAGTATGTTCTGTAGTCAAGGCGATCGTCTGGCGGATTTGCTGATCTAAGGCAGTTTTCGCGCCCCAGTAAGAGGAGGCACTGATTAGTCCGATCCCAATGATGACGGGTAGTACGATAAAAAGCAGCAACCGTGTCCGTAATCCCATAACCATCGCTCCTCTCAAAACGCGAGTCCATCCATGAACCACCTTCTTGTCGCTACGGATGGGTCACCTTTTTTTTACATTCATTGCCCACATTTCTCGTTTTATCGACATTTTCTGATGTTCTATTCGACAAGGGGAGATTTCAAACCTGCTTACGCTGTTTTAATTTTTTAACAGTCTATTGTTTAATATGTTTTTAGGGTTTTACGAATAAAAATATATAGTCAAAACGTAGCGCCTTATGGTACGCTTTCACTAGCCTTTCACTGTTCTTTTATTCGTCTTTTATTAGCTTGTTTTACAAAATACCTTACGGGAAAGGCCAAAACCTAGACCACAGGCGACGGTAAAATAATAATGCCGGGGATGATCCGCATGATTGAAAGCAAAGTGAGCAAGGGCAGCAGTGGGTTGGTTCAATTTGCGGAAGAAGAACTGCGCGCGGTACAGGAAAGCACCTATGACGCCATTTTTACCTGTTCGCTCGACGGGGTGATCAGCCGGATCACGCCCAGCGCTGCCAGGCGCAACAGCAGCCTGGAGCAACTGTTGGGCTATTCGGTGAACGATGTGGTCCACCCCGAAGATCAGGAAAACGTCAAGGCTTTTTTCAGCAAGGTGAAGCGCCTGGGCACAGTCCGTCCCGGCCCCGAATTTCGGTTGCGGCAATCCGACGGCGGTTGGCGTTGGTACAGCGTCAACGCTTCGCTGGTCTGCGGCGTCGATGGGGATCCGCTCTATGTGACCGGCGTCGCCAGGGACTTGAGCGAACAGAAAGAGACGGAAAAACACCTGAAGCACCTCGCCACCCACGATTATTTGACTGGTATCCCCAACCGCTACTACTTCGACGGCGCTCTTTCACGGGCGCGGCGGCTGGCGAAAGAGGGGACAGCCAGTTCCCTTTTGCTGATCGATGTCGATAAATTCAATCTCGTGAACGATCTGCTGGATCATGATATGGGCGATCGGCTCTTGACCAACCTGTCGCGGCTATTGCGGAGCCAGATCCGCCGCGACGATGTGCTGGCCCGCTTGAGCGGCGACGAGTTTGGCCTCATCCTGCACGGTGTCGCCGAAGCGGAAGCGGAACAGATCGCCTCGAACCTCTGCCGCGTCGTCAAGGACCGCGATCTCTGTCCCGTTCTCGAAGGTTGTGACCTGCGCTTCACCGTCAGCATCGGTGTCGCCGAAATCAATGGACACCAGGATGTCCGCCAGGTCCTGAGCCGGGCCGGGGCGGCTTTGCATATGGCCAAGATGGCGGGGCGCAGCCAGGTCGTCGTCGCCTACGCCAATGAGCGCATGTTCTCCCGATTGGAGGAGACGAGCCGCCTGATTCAGATCGTCCGCGGCGCTGACCGGGAGGGGCGATTCCAACTCTTTTTCATGCCTGTCGTGCGCAGTTCTGACGGCGCCATCGAGCATTATGAGGCGTTGTTGCGGCTGCGCGACGGAAACGGCAAGTTGATCTCTCCGGCCACCTTTATTCCCGTTGCCGAGAGTTTCGGTTTGATGGGCGACATCGAGCGCTGGGTCGTCACCGAGGCGGTGCGCTTTTTAGAGAAAAACACCCAGTTGCGGCTATATGTGAACCTGTCGGGAGAGAGCCTGGGTGATAAGGAGATCCTGAACTTCATCGAAGAGACCGTCCAGAACACGCCGGCCATTCACGGGAGGCTCGGCTTTGAGATCACCGAGACGGCCGCCATCCGCGATCTCATGTCGGCGGAACAGTGGGTGCAAAAGTTGCGGAGTTTAGGCTGCCGCTTCGCCCTCGATGACTTCGGCAGCGGCTATTCGTCGATCGCTTATCTGAACAAACTGCCAGTGGATTTTATCAAGATCGACGGCTCTTTCGTCCGGTCGATCGATCAGGATCCCGAGCGCCGCGCGTTGGTCAAGGGGATCAATCAATTGGTGCACTCCCTTGGAAAGATGACCATCAGCGAGTATGTGGAGAATGACCGCATCTGGCAGTTGATCCGCGAGATGGGGATCGAGTACGGCCAGGGGTTTTACCTGGGCGAACCGGCGCCGCTGCCGAAGGATATGGTGAGTGAGTCCACCATGTTGGAACTGAGCCCGGGGAGCAAGGAATAGGACAGCGCTGGCAACCGTGCATGCATGGCAAAGCGTCTGGAATACGCCTGTAAATGGCATGCAAAAGGCCCGCCGTTATCCAAGAGGATCGCGGCGGGCCTTTTTTATCTGGCACGATTCGGCTGTTATTTGGGGGGCAGGGGGTATTTTGAAACGCTTTTTATGTAGGGCGATGCTGCGTTACGTCCATCCAACTAGCAGGCTAAGCGTCAGGCATTTTTCCCCAATGTCCTTGAATCGGGAGCGGATAGCCGCCGTCGACCGTACCGGCGCTGTTGTCGGAGTAGCGGACATATTGGCTGCCCTTGGTGACGTAGATTTTCTTGTTCGGCAGGACAACAGCGGTGTCGAAACTCTGGTCGAAGCTGTCGGGTAGGTTGCCCCAGTGACCCTTGATCGAGAGCGGATAGCCTTCATCGACCGTGTCGGCCGTTTTGTCGGAGTAGCGGACGTATTGGCTTCCCGTGGTGACGTAGATTTTCCCGTTGGGCAGGACGACGGCGGCGTCAAAACCCTGATTGAAGCTGTCGGGCAGGTTGCCCCAATGGCCTCTGATCGGCAGCGGGTAGCCGTCATCGACCTTGCTGGCGTTGTTGTCGGAGTAGCGCACGTACTGACTACCCTTGGTTACATAGATTTTGCCGTTGGGCAGGACGACCATGCTGTCAAATCCCTGGTTGAACGATTCTGGCAGGGCGCCCCAGTTGCCCCGGATCGGTTTGGGATAGCCGGCGTCGAACTGGTTCGCCGAGGAATCAGAGTAGCGGACGTAGAGGTTGGCGAAGGTGACATAGGTTTTCCCGTTCGGCAGGACCGCCGAGGCATCGAAGCCCATGTCGAAGGGGAAGGTCGTTTCCGTGAAGAGGCGGTACGAATCGGCGTTCTTGACCGCCTTGGCGGAATCGTTTTTCGCCAGGTTCTTGCAGTTGCCTGTGCCATAGACCACATCGTCCGTTCCGGTGACCGCATGGGTGAGTTCATGGAGGACGATCCCCATCTGGGAGAAGATGCCGATAAAGGGGTAATTGTAAAAACCGCCGCAGAAATAGACGGATCGGCAGTACTTGTAGGTGTAGGCGATCACGCCGGGTTCGCAATAGTCGCCGCCATCGAGGTAGTAGGTGAACTGGTCACTGATCAGCGTGTCGTAGATCTTTTGGTAATTGCCGGTCACCTTTTCCTGGCGTGTTTGGTCGACGGCGCCGAACCAGGTGACATAGTTTTTGTTTTTATAGTAATCAGAGGTCTTCAACAGGTTCGCGCAGGCGTAGGCGAAGGTGGTCGCCCCTTCATGGGCGTTTTGGACGGCCCGCCTTTTGTTGGCGTCCCCGCCCTGCATTTTTGGCGCCACCGGCGGGTTGGGGCGGTTGGCTTTCTGCGCCTGAACCGGGGAAAACATCTGCTTCGGTTCTTTCTCCCGCTGCAGTTGTCCTTCCGTTTTCTTCGGTTGCGCGCCGGCCACGATCCGGAAGGTCGCCACGTTTGAGACAAGCTTGTGGGTGTTGAAGGTATCGCGCGATTTGGGTTCCATGAGTCGTTGGCCGGCGTAGTGATCCAACAGATCCGAATTGATTTGCACGGTGTAGTGGCCCGGTTCATCGAGGTGGTAGGCGCGCGTGAGATCGATTTCCGTTGATACGGTTCCCTTTGCCGGAACCCGGATATAGTGTTGGGGATGCGGATCGGCGCGCATGACGAGGGGGCCGTCATAGGGAACCGGTTTGCCGTTTTTGTTTACGATCAGGTAGTCGCCTCGAAACGTTTCCAGCGGGGTTCGCCAGGCCAGCACATGATAGTCAACATCCGTTTCGTTGTTGAGGACAAACTTCACCAGAATGGGTGCGCCGAGGGGATACTCTTTTTCTGCGCTCAGGGTGCATGTGAACCGTCCGGTCGCCAAGGGTATCATCCTCCTTTTATATCTTCTTGAGGAAAAAGATGCCTGTGAAAATAATGATAATCATGTATACAGGCATGTCAACAGGCGAAACAGGCGTTGTCGCTCAATGTGGCCTTTCCGGCGCTAAATAGAGAAATGGTTGTGTGTGCAGGATCTTGAGCGGTGGGAAAGAATAATGGAGGTATATCCTGCGAAGGGTGTAAAGAGCAGGTGTACTGCACTGCGAAGGTCGTGAACGCTGCAGGGCCTAAACCGCCATAGAATGTCAACCACCGTGACGGGAGAAACATCATGAGAATGGAGCAATCAACATGAACCGAGTCGAAGCCCCGCGCCATGCCGCGCCGTTATGGACAAAAAGCTTCATTTTTATCTGCCTGACGAATCTATTTATGTTCACCAGTTTCTACTTTCTCTTGCCTACACTGCCCGTATTCGTCACCAGCGGCTTAGGCGGAGACGAGAGCAGCGTGGGGTACATCATCGGCATCCTGTCCCTGACGGCGGTCATGGTCCGCCCGCTCTCCGGCTACCTGTTGGATGCCGTCGGGCGAAAAAAGGTGCTTTTTTTGGCGCTCATCGCCTTTTGCCTAGCCACGGCCGCCTACCAGATCATCGCCGGTCTGACAGGGCTCTTTCTGCTGCGGGCGCTCCATGGCATGACCTGGGGCTTTACCACAACGGGCGCCGGCACGGTGGCCGCCGATGTGGTGCCTGCCGAACGGCGCGGTGAGGGGCTCGGCTACTACGGCCTCTCGAACACCTTGGCCATGGCCGCCGGCCCCAGCCTGGGCCTCTTCGTCCTCGACAAGGGCGGCTTTTCGGCCCTGTTTGGCGCCAGTCTCGTCCTAGCCCTCCTGGGGCTGCTCAGTTTAGCTGGCGTATCCTATGAGGCCGCCCCTCGAAAACCGGAGCTTCGGCCGGCAGATAGCGCCGGGGAGGCGAAAAAAAAGAAGGCCGGCCTATCGCTGGCCACCCTCTTTGAACCTGCCGTGTTTTCCTTATCCGGGGTGATGGGGTTCGTTGCCATCGTCTATGGTGGCATTGTCTCCTTTATCACACTGCTCGCCAAAGAGATCGGCGTGCCCAACGCCGGCGTTTACTTTCTTATCTACGCCTTAACCTTGCTGGTGATCCGCCCTTGGGCCGGTCGCGCCTTCGACCGAAAGGGACCAAGACAGATCATGATGATCGGTTTTATCAGCATGATCATTGCTTTCGTGCTGCTCTTTCTGGCCAAAGGTATAGCGTTGTTCATTCTTTCCGCTGTGGCGATGGGTGTCGGTTTCGGCATCGTCCAGCCCACCTTGATGGCCATGGCCATCAACCGGGTGCCCCCCTTCCGGCGGGGCGCCGCCAACGGCACCTTGATGAGCGCCTTCGACCTGGGCATCGGCCTTGGTTCTATCGTGCTCGGCTATGTTTCCAAACTGGCGGGTCTCCCCGGCATGTACCTGGCCTGCGCGGCGATCATTGTCATACCGGCGTTGCTCTATTTCCGGCTGGGCGAGGAAGAGACTGCCGGGGCGAGACAGGGCTAGTCTCGCTGCAGTTCCTTGACCATCGGCTGGAGAAAGCGCAGTTGGAAGGCCTTTTGCGCCGTCTCACCGAGGTCCCCTGCCAGTGAGTAGTTGGCCCAGGCGTTGACAGGAGCGCCGACGACAGGCAAAAAGCCGAGCAGTTTGCGCGTGTCGATACCGTCGCGGTATTCCTTATAAAAACGCCGCCAGTCAAATTGACTGCTCTCCGGCCTCAAGCTGGTCACCGGCAGGCGGTCCCAGCGGCGGACTGTCTCATAAATCTCGCGCTGCACATCGCCCGATGCGAAGGCCAGCAGGAAGACATGGACCAGGTAATTTCGTTCCTGGGGTGTGCGCGCGTCATAGCCGTAGAGCCAGGCTATCTCTTGAAGCATCTTCAATTTGATGGTGATCAGAGCGGGGAAGTCGACGGCGGCAAGGACAGCACCGCCCATCCCTGTGCCCGCGCCTTCGATGGCGGCAATCTTTTTATACCTATCAATGATACGCTGCGCCTCATCATCCATTTGCGCAAGTGCGCCTGGACGCGGTTCTGTGGAAGCGGGCAGCAGGGCAATGCCGGCCAGAAATCCTTTGACCACCGTCTCCAGGGCCACCGTGATGGCCTTATGGATCGATTCCGGTATTAGATCATCGACCTTTTGCTGGAGTTTGCGCGTCATCTTGTCAAAGAAGCCTGCTCGGGTGTCGCGCATCTCGTTATCCCAACGAATGAGCGATTCTACGACCCGGCTGGTGTATTCGTCCTGTAGTGTTTTTTCTGTTCTTTCGTTCATGGGCTGCCCTCCGACTTAATCTTGATGATGCGCAAGTTGTCTTGCTGTAGTGCAAGTGTCCTGCCGTTATTCGAGATGCCTTGTTGATGAATAAGAGATTCGCTATGTGCAAGAATGCCGCCGGCGTATGATAAAACCTAACGCGGGGCATACGATAGACAATTCCAGCGCTACACTGCGGATGTGTCCTTTCTAAGTATAAACGCTTTCAGCGGCGATAGGATCATAAAAAGTGCCTTTTGGAAAAAATTGATGCTTGCCTTTATCTCTCCCTTATGCCATAATAGCAAACGTCGCCGCTGCAAGGCGGTGAAAAACAGGAAGGCGAAGCAAAGTGAACCAAAACGTTCGCCGCCTGAACGGTCCTTGAAAATCGAACAGTTGCGAATCAAAAGCGTGCGAAACCAATCAATTCCGCTGCTGGTCGCTGATGCGCAAGCGTTGTCAGACGTAAGTGTGTCAGAGGATAGCGGTAGAAGGAACGATTGTCGGAAACGACAGTTGTTCAAAAAAATTGTCATTT
>NZ_WXEY01000015.1 GCF_009877425.1 Heliomicrobium undosum
CTTGTCCCTGCGGCCATCTCGGCGATCCTGAGAAGGAGTGCCTCTGCTCCCCTGTTTCAGTAGAGCGTTACCGCAACCGGATTTCAGGACCCCTGTGGGATCGGATGGATCTGCAGGTGTCAGTGACCCGCCCCGCATACAACGATCTTGTGGATTCTGCAAAAGTGCCTCCAGAAGGGGAGGAGAGTTCGGAGACCGTCTTGAACCGTGTGATCGAGGCCCGGAGGCGGCAGTGGCGTCGCAACCGGGCGCTATCACAGCGTCTGCCGCTGTTACAGATCCAACCGGCGGTCTGCAATGCCCACTTGGATGCGGGAGCGTTAAAAAAAGTTGCGGAACTTGACGGCGAAAGCGAGACATTGTTATCCCAGGCATACCGGCGTCTCGGACTGAGCGGCAGGGGGTTGCATCGCATCCTAAAGGTTGCCCGGACCATTGCCGACCTGGACAGCTCCGAGAGGATTGGCAAGATCCACTTGGCAGAGGCGTTGCGGTTTCGGCTGTAAGGGATCGAAGAAAGGGTCACTGCCCCACCGGAAAAAGAACAGATTCAGAATCTTTTGCAGGATTTAACCATTGTTTCGTCAAATTACGTCATTTAAGCAAAGAATGGTGGGGTGGTCGGGTATGGAAGAGAAAAACCTTGGCACTGCCGATTCAGCAATCGTTACATTACGTAAGCTGAGAAATCAGGTGTCTGGAGACGCCGAGTTAGCGCCGCTTTACACCGATGCATTGCTGGCCAAGAAGCGGGAACAGCGCCAGGCCTTGCGGGATGTTGCCGTTGCCGCCGCCAGGTTGGCCATGGATGTTCCTGAAAGCAAGGGCCAGTTCGTAACGATGAATATGCTAGATCTGGAGCGCTTGTGTGAGTCGCTCGTCGCTTTAAATCAGATTGATGAGGAACTGAACGCTGTCGGAGAAATGGAAGATTAGGCGGAATCAACCCCTCTGCCCCAAGCGGTAAAGAGGGGTTTTTTCATGACGAATTTTCCTATATATAATCGGAAAATGCGTTACGAGGACAAAAAGGAAATCTATCATTACAGTCGAATAAGTAGGCGATTTCATTGCCGATAAACATCCTATCCATACGCCGCAGCGCATCGCCTCCATGAAATCAACATGTTGTGAAGATGACCACAATTTTTCGGCGCTTTGCTTGACAGGGATTGGATAACCCGTTAATGTAGATATCGTTCGATGGTACGATTATCCAGACAGGTCAGGGAATCAGGGCGCCGGTGATGGAGAGGGGACGAGACCCATGACCCACCCTCCGGCTTTGACAGAGCGAGATAGTTGGATGGCTCTGTCCGCGCTGCCCGGTATCGGACCTCGGCGGTTTTACGCCCTCTTAGGGCATTTTGGCACGGCCCGCAACGCCTGGATGGCTGCTGATGAGCGCTGGGACGGTGTGGCCGGTCTAAGCCGGCAGGGTTGGGAGCGAACGTTGCAGGCGAGGCGACGCGCTGATCGGGTGACTGCGCTGTTGCGACGCCTTACCCAGGGTGACATCGCTGCCGTCCTCGTTACCGATGAACAATACCCCGCGCTGTTGCGCAATATCCCCGACCCGCCGCCCGTATTGTATGTGCGAGGAAAGCTTATGGCCGAGGATGAATCGGCCTTCGCCATCGTAGGCACCCGCAAGCCCTCCGCATACGGCGTGAAAGCCTGCGCTGCCATCGCCAGGGACCTGGCGCAACATAGACGGACGGTCGTCAGCGGCATGGCCCGCGGCATCGACGGAATCGCCCATCAAAGCGCCCTGGAGGCGGGGGGACGGACGATCGCCGTCCTAGCCGGCGGCGTCGACGTCATCTATCCGCCGGAACATGGCAAACTGGCCAGCCGTATCGTGGAACAGGGCGCTCTGGTAAGCGAATATCCGCCGGGGACGCGCCCCGAACCGGGCACTTTTCCGGCGCGCAACCGGATCATCTCGGGGCTCTCGAACGGTGTCATCGTTGTCGAGGCGGGGGAGAAGTCGGGTGCGTTGATCACCGCCGACCAGGCGTTAGAGCAGGGGCGCGATGTCTTTGCCGTGCCGGGGCCGATCACACTGCCGCAGAGCATGGGGACAAACCGTTTGATCCAGCAGGGCGCCAAGTTGATCATCACCGTCGAAGACATCCTCGATGAGGCCCAGCGTCAACTGAGCCTGCCCTTGTCAACGCATTCCGGGGCAGCACACCCTTCCGATGAACAGCTTTCGGAGAATTGCCTTTCGGCCGATCAGTCCGAGGCGGAGCGCCGGATCCTGGAAATCCTCGACTGGGAGCCGAGAAGCGCTGACGAGTTGGCCGCCCGGTTGGGCCTTTCCGGGTCGGAGGTGGCTGCGGCATTGACCCTGCTGGAATTGAAGGGACGCGTTCAAATGGAGCGGGGCGGCGGTTTTGTCGCCTGCTAGGTTATAATAGAACAAATGGATCCCGATTGAATGATCAGTATGGAATGGATCAGTTTTGATAGATAAGAGGTGACCTGGTTGTCCAACAAGGTGCTTGTCATCGTCGAATCGCCTGCCAAAGCGAAAACCATCAGCAAGTTTCTCGGCCGCCGCTACCAGGTGAAGGCCTCCATGGGCCATGTGCGCGATCTGCCCAAAAGCCAGTTTGGCGTCGATGTGGACGGGGGCTTCAATCCCAAGTACATCACCATCCGGGGCAAAGGAGAACTGTTAAAAGAACTCCGGACAGCCGCTAAAAAGTCGGACCAGATCCTGCTCGGGCCTGACCCGGATCGGGAGGGGGAAGCCATTGCCTGGCACCTGGCCCAAGTCCTTGGTGTCGACGAACATACACCCTGCCGCATCGAATTCAATGAGATCACCAAGTCGGCGATTCAAAACGCCGTCAAAAAGCCGCGGCCCATCGATACGAGCCGAGTGGAGGCCCAACAGGCCCGCCGTATCCTCGACCGGCTTGTCGGCTACAACCTCAGCCCCCTCCTCTGGCGCAAAATTCGCAAAGGCCTTTCCGCCGGACGGGTGCAGTCGGTGGCGGTGCGGCTGATCGGCGACAGGGAAGAGGAGATCAGCGATTTCACGCCTGAGGAGTACTGGTCCCTGACGGCGGAATTGAAAGCCGCCAAGGGGAACCTGCAGGCGCGGCTCGTCCGGCAGGATGAGAATAAGTTGGAGATCAAGAGCCGCGAAGAGATGGACCGGGTCCTGGGGGAACTGTCCGGGCAGGCCTTTGTCGTCAGCGAGGTCAAGCGGAAGGAAAAGCGCCGCAATCCGTCGCCGCCATTCACCACCAGTTCCTTGCAGCAGGAGGCCTATCGCAAACTCGGTTTTACGGCCCGCAAGACCATGATGATCGCCCAGCAATTGTATGAAGGCCTTGACCTGGGCAAAGAGGGCACCGTCGGTCTTGTCACCTACATCCGCACCGACTCGGTGCGCGTTTCCGACAGCGCCGTCGAAGAGGTCCGCCTGCACATCCAGACCCGTTTCGGCGCTGATTACCTGCCGGCAGAGCCGCGCGTCTACGAAAACAAGGGCAAAATCCAAAACGCCCACGAGGCGATCCGGCCCACCTCAGTAACCCGCGAACCGGAGACCTTGAAAGCGGTCGTGACCAACGACCAGTATAAATTATACAAATTGATCTATGAGCGCTTTGTTTCCAGCCAGATGAGTTCCGCCATCATGGATACGACGACGATCGAGATCAAGGCGGGAGCCTTCGGTTTCCGCGCCTCCGGCTCGGTGCTCAAGTTTCCCGGTTTCATGAAGGTCTACATCGAGGGGCGAGATGACGACAGCAAGGAAGAGGAGGGGTTGCTTCCCGAGGTGTCTGCCGAGGAAAAGCTGGACCTGCAGAAGATCGATCCGAAGCAGCATTTCACCCAGCCACCACCGCGCTACAGCGAAGCCACCCTCGTTCGGGCTTTGGAAGAACAGGGGATCGGCCGCCCCTCCACCTATGCGCCGATCATCGAGACCATCGTCGCCCGCGGTTATGTGGTCCGCGAGGATAAGCAGTTTTACCTGACCGAACTGGGCGAGGTCGTCGTCGATCTGCTGAAGGAGCATTTTCCCGACATCATTGATGTCGAATTTACGGCCGACATGGAAGCGAAGCTGGACGCCATCGAGGAAGGCGCCGCCGATTGGAAGCGCATCCTCCGTGATTTTTACGAACCCTTCCGGGAGACCCTGGAGGATGCCGAAGAGAAGATCGGCGAGATCGAGATCGCCGATGAGGTGACTGACCAACTGTGCGAAGTCTGCGGCGCCAACCTGGTCATCAAACAGGGGCGGTTTGGCCGCTTTTTGGCATGCCCCCGTTTCCCTGAATGCCGGTTCACCAAACCGCTGCTGGAGGAAATCGGTGTCCCCTGTCCCAAATGTGACGGCCATGTCGTCATCCGGCGAACAAAAAAAGGCCGCAAATTCTTCGGCTGCGCCAACTATCCTGAATGTGATTACGTCTCCTGGGAGCGGCCGACCAATGTGCCCTGTCCCCAGTGCGCCAAACCGCTGGTGCAAAAGGAGTCTAAAAAGTTGGGAACCCGCCGCGTCTGCACCACCGAGGGATGTGGCTATGAAGAGGCGGTCCCCGATGGGGAGAAGGGGGCTTCACCCGGATGGCCGGCTGGGGATCCCGACGAACAGGGGGAACCCGTTGAACGGCGTGAACTCACTGAACCCGGCGTGCCGGTGTAGCGAAGGACTGAATCATCCATAAGCGAAAATCGCAGAAGAACAGGTGACGATAGAGTGACAGTAACGATCATCGGGGCGGGGCTTGCCGGTGCAGAAGCAGCCTGGCAGATTGCCCGGCAGGGCGTGCCCGTCCAACTTTTCGAGATGCGCCCCACCGAGATGACGCCGGCCCACAAGACAGGCGATTTTGCCGAACTGGTCTGTTCCAACTCCTTGCGCGGGGCCGCTCTGGAGAACGCCGTCGGACTTTTAAAGGAAGAGATGCGCCGGCTCGGTTCGCTGATCATGGAAGCCGCCGATGCCCATGCGGTGCCTGCCGGCGGGGCGTTGGCCGTCGATCGGGAAGGCTTTTCCGCCTGTATCACGGAAAAGCTGGTCAACCATCCCCAGATCACCTTGCGCCGGGAGGAGATCCGGGAAATCCCCGCTGCCCGGCCCTTGATCATCGCGTCAGGCCCCTTGACCTCACCGGCCCTGTCCCAATCCATACAGGGTCTCACCGGCGAGGACTATTTCTACTTTTACGACGCCGCTGCGCCCATCGTCGACGCCGAATCGGTCGATCTGTCGGTGGCTTTCTGGGCCTCCCGTTATGACAAAGGCGACGCCGATTACCTCAACTGTCCCATGGATGAGAGTGAGTATGATCGGTTCTACGAAGCCCTCGTAACGGCTGAGGCCCATCCCCTAAAAGAGTTTGAAAAAGAGATCTACTTTGAGGGTTGCATGCCTGTCGAAGTGATGGCCAAAAGGGGAAAACAGACCCTCCTTTTCGGCCCCCTCAAACCGGTCGGCCTGACCGATCCGCGGACAGGCAGGCGCCCTTTTGCCGTCGTCCAGTTGCGCAAGGAGAATCGACAAGGGTCCATGTTCAATCTGGTCGGTTTTCAGACCCATCTCAAGTGGCCGGAACAGAAACGGGTCTTCCGCATGATCCCCGGATTGGAACAGGCGGAGTTCGTCCGCTACGGCGTCATGCACCGCAACACCTTCATCAACAGCCCCACGCTGTTGATGCCGACGTACCAACTCCGCAAGGATCCGTCTGTATTTTTCGCCGGCCAGATCACCGGGGTGGAAGGATATGTCGAATCAGCCGCCGCCGGTCTCGTGGCGGGATTAAACGCCGCCCGCCTCGTCCAGGGACGGACGCCGCTCCTATTCCCGCCGGAAACGGCTATCGGCGCTCTGTCGGCTTACATCACCACCGCCGAGGCCAAGCACTTTCAGCCGATGAACGTCACCTACGGACTTTTTCCTCCGTTGGTAGAAAAAGTGAAAGGCAAACGGCCCCGCCAGCAGGCCCATGCCCGCCGGGCGCTCGAGTCGTTGGAGCGGTTCATGGCGGAGAACCCTATTGCAAGCGAACCATAAAAAACGCCGGCAAAAGCAGTGAAAAGTCGGGTGAGACCATGGGTGAAAAAAACTGCGAGAAGGTCCAGAAGAGAGTCGATCAGGACAACAATCAGAATATCGCAGGGAACATCAATATTAGCGTCACTCAAAACACCCAGGAGCCAATCGCCGAATGGGACCGTTGGATCGATCGCTACCTGCGCCACCTCGCCGCCGAACGCAATCACTCCATCCACACCTGTGGCGCTTATGCCGGCGACTTGGCGCAACTGATCGAGCTGCTGGAACAGACCGGCTCCGGTGTGCCCCGTCTCCCTGAAGTAGCCGCCGATCGCCTGCGCCTCTGCATCACCCGCCTCTATGCAGTTGGGATGGAGCGATCGTCGCTGGCGCGAAAACTGGCCGCCTGGCGCGGCTTTTTTCGCTACCTGATACGGGAAGGCCAACTGACCAGCCACCCCATGAAACGGCTCAAGTCGCCCAAACTGGGCAGGCCGCTCCCTAAGACGCTAAGCGAATCGGAGGTTTCAGGCCTCCTCTCAGCTGCTGGGAGAACGGGCGATGAACCGTTGGCGTTGCGCAACCTGGCCATGGTGGAACTGTTTTACGCCTCTGGTTTGCGGGTGGCGGAACTGTGCGGGCTCGATCTGGGCAACGTCGACGCAAGCCTGGGCTATGTTCGCGTCCTTGGCAAGGGCGGAAAAGAACGGATCGTGCCTGTGGGAGAACAGGCGCTTGAGGCGATCAATCGCTACCTGAAGCAGGGACGGCCTGCGTTGGCCCGGCGGCAGCGCGAGGTGTCGCCGGCTCTCTTTTTAAACCACCGGGGACGGCGACTCAACGTGCGCGGCGCCCAGGACATCCTCTCCCGGATCACCGACGGCGCCGCATTACAGCGCGGGATCAGCCCCCACACGCTGCGACACACCTTCGCCACCCACCTGCTCGACGGCGGCGCCGACCTCCGTTCGGTGCAGGAGATGCTTGGCCATGCCAAACTTTCCACCACCCAAATTTATACCCATGTATCAGCCGAACGGCTGAAAGAGATATACCACAAAACCCATCCGCGGGCATAGGATCAATCGCGGGGTTGGAGAGGAGATGGGCCTGATGAAGATGATGGGAACGACAATCGTGGCGGTGAAACGGGGAAACCATGTGGCTGTTGCCGGTGACGGGCAGATCACCTTCGGCGATCGGACGATCATGAAAGCGACCGCCAAAAAGGTTCGTCGCCTCTATCAGGGAAAGGTCATCGCCGGCATCGCCGGCTCTGTCGCCGACGCCCTGACGTTACTAGATAAGTTGGAAAATAAAATCCAGGAGTTTCGCGGCAACCTGCTCCGCGCCTCTGTCGACCTGGCCAAGGAGTGGCGCACAGACCGATTCCTGCGCCGCCTGGAGGCGATGATTATCGCCGCCGACGCCGACCACCTGCTGGTCATCTCCGGCAATGGTGAGGTGATCGAACCTGATGATGGTGTCGTGGCCATCGGCTCCGGCGGACCCTACGCCCTGGCGGCAGCGCGCGCCCTGGCTCGCCACTCCGACCTGGCGCCGGGAGAGATCGCCCGGCAGGCGCTTGTCGTCGCTTCGGAGATCTGTGTCTTTACCAATGACCGAATCACCCTGGAAGAGATCGAAGGGACGGGTGAGAAATGACCGCCGTCAATCTGACACCGAAACATATCGTAGAAGAACTGGATCGCCATATCGTCGGCCAGCAGGCCGCCAAGAAAGCCGTAGCCATCGCGCTGCGCAACCGTTACCGCCGGCAGTTGCTGCCGGAAAACCTGCGCGATGAAGTGACCCCCAAAAACATCCTCATGATCGGGCCAACCGGGGTCGGCAAGACCGAGATCGCCCGACGCCTGGCCCGCCTCGTGCAGGCGCCCTTTATCAAGGTGGAAGCGACCAAATTTACAGAGGTAGGATATGTTGGTCGCGATGTGGAGTCGATGGTCCGCGATCTGGTGGAGACGGCCATCCGCATGGTCAAAGCGGAACGGATGGAGGAGGTTAAAACGCGGGCGGACCAGGAAGCGGAGGAACGCCTTGTCGAACTCCTTGTCCCACAACCGAAGGCCCCCAAAAACATGGCCAATCCCTTCGAAATGCTATTTGGAGGCGGGCAAGCAAACCAGCCGTCGCCCCCTTCCAATGATCCGGAATTGCGAGAAAAGCGGGCCATCATCCGCCAGAAGCTCAAACGTGTGGAATTGGAAGACGACTGGATTGAGATTGAAGTCGACGACAACGCCATGCCGCTCGGCGATATCTTTGCCGGCTCCGGGCTGGATGAGATGGGCGCCAACATCCAGAATATGCTGGGCCAGATCATCCCCCGGGGCAGGAAGAAACGGCGTGTCACCGTCCGTGAAGCTCGCCGGATCCTGGCGGTCCAGGAGGCGCAAAAGCTGATCGACATGGACGCCGTCACCCGTGAGGCCGTCGAGCGGGCCGAACAGTCCGGCATTATCTTCCTCGACGAGATCGACAAGATCGCATCGAGGGAAGGGGGGCAGGGACCCGATGTCTCCCGCGGCGGTGTGCAGCGCGATATCCTGCCCATCGTCGAAGGCTCCACCGTGATGACCAAATACGGTCCTGTCAAGACGGACCATGTCCTGTTCATCGCTGCCGGCGCCTTCCATGTGAGCAAGCCTTCCGACCTGATCCCAGAGTTGCAGGGAAGATTTCCCCTGCGTGTCGAACTGGAGGCGCTCAGCCAGCAGGACTTTCAGCGCATCCTCACAGAGCCGGAGGGTTCGTTGCTCAAACAGTATGTGGCGCTTCTATCGACAGAAGCGGTCGAACTGATCTTTAAGGAGGAAGCGATAGAAGCGATCGCCTCCATCGCCTATCGTGTCAATGCCCAGACAGAGAACATCGGCGCCCGCCGTTTGCACACCATCCTGGAGAAAGTCCTGGAGGATGTCTCCTTCGACGCCCCCGATCTTCTCGACAAAAAAGTAGTCATCGATAAGGAATATGTGGAATCCCGGCTAGAAGGAATCTTGCAGCGTGAAGATTTAAGTAGATATATTTTGTGAAAAGCGTTATAATAGACATCTAGATAGAATATTTCCGAATATTCGGCGTCATACACATCAAATAAGGGAGGTCTATTGGGGGAAAATGCGCACGCTGCTAGAAAAAACGCGTACAGTGAACCGTTTGATTCAAAAGTCTGCCGGGCATCCCGTCAACTTTGAAGAAATGGCCAAGATCACCAGCGAATTGATTAATGCCAACTGTTACATCATCGGCCGCCGCGGAAAAATCCTTGGCTTTAATTTCATGCCCCATTTTGCCTGTGACATCATGGCTGACATTGTCCACCATACGGAACGTTTCCCTGAAAGCTACAATCAGGATCTGCTCCGCATCAACGAAACACAGGCCAACTTTAGCCAGGTGTCGAACGCCTGTGTCTTCAACTATGGAGAAACGTGTTCTCATGGTCACAAACTCATGACCGTCACACCCATTCTGGGCGGCGGCCAGCGTCTCGGCACCCTCGTCCTGGCCAAATATAATGAGGAGTTTACCGATGAGGATCTGATCCTCGCCGAATATGCCGCTACCGTTGTCGGGATGGAGATCCTTCGGGCGAAGGCGGAGCGTATGGAAGAAGAGGCCCGCAAAAAAGCGGCCGTTCAGATCGCTATCGGCACCCTTTCCTACAGCGAACTGGAAGCGGTAGAACACATCTTCTCCGAACTGGAAGGGAACGAGGGCTTGCTGGTCGCCTCGAAGATCGCTGACCGCGTCGGCATCACCCGTTCCGTCATCGTCAACGCTTTGCGCAAGTTCGAGAGCGCCGGCGTGATCGAGTCCAAATCCTTGGGGATGAAGGGAACCTACATTCGCATCCTCAATGATAACTTAATGGAAGAACTGGAAAAACTGCGTCACTGATCAGATTTAATACGGTAAATTAATCCGGTTGCATAATTATTTGTACAATTTCAGATAAACAAGAAAAAATGAAGGCGCCTATTGGGTAAGCCTTCTTTTTTCGTTTTTTTTTTGCAGTGTTAGGAAAAGAGGATTTGTCAAAGGGACAGCGAAAATAGAGAGGCAGTATTGTGTGAGACCCCGGTGATGGATCGCCGGGATAAGTACGCCGTCCGCCGGAGGGCGGCATAGATCTGCGCCACGGAAGGCCCGATTTTTGCAGGATGAGGTGAAAGCATGGCAGGGTTTCTTGAAACGCCGATCCTTCGCAGTTTGGAAAAGGGGCTTGACGCGGCGTCGACGCGCCATCAGGTGATCGCCGACAACTTGGCCAACGTAGACACTCCCGGTTACAAACGAAAAGAGGTCCAATTTGAAGACGAACTGGCGGCAATCATCGACCGAGAGGCTTCCGGCATGACGGGAAAACGAACGGATCCCCGTCACATCCCGCTGAATAGGGGGACCGGCGACCTGTCGGCCCGGGTGGTCACGCAGGAAGGCGAGAGTTTCCGCAACGACGGCAACAACGTCGATGTGGACCGTGAGATGGCGCTGCTGGCGAAAAACTCACTCTGGTACAACGGCATGATCAACCAGATCTCCCATAAGTTATCGGGAATCAAAAACGTTCTTCAGGGGGTGCGGTAAGCGATGCGGTTTCTTTCCTCCATTGACACCAGCGCCTCCGGATTGACGGCCCAGCGTTTTCGCATGGACATCATCTCCAACAATCTAGCGAACGTGAATACGACGCGCACAGGAAACAGCGATGCTGACGGCGTGTTGCCCTATCGGCGCCAGATCCCGGTTTTCGCCGCTCGTCAAGCTGAAGCGGACAGCTTTGCTTCAGCCCTTTCGGCGGCGGAAGACAGGAGGAACGCAACGGGCGGAGGGGTCAGGGTCGTCTCTGTCGTCGAAGACGAATCTGCCTTTAAAACGGTCTATGATCCCCAGCACCCGGACGCGATCCGCACCGGTCCGCTGGCCGGCTATGTCCGCATGCCCAACGTCAACACCGTCACCGAGATGGTGGATATGATCTCGGCGACACGCGCATATGAAGCGAATGTCACCGCCGTAAACGCTGCCAAATCGATGGCGATGAAAGCCCTTGAAATCGGAAAAGGTTAACGGAGGCTCTAATTTCCGTAAAATTAGTACTATATACCTACACACTTTTTCTAAAATGTCTGCTATTATATCAATGGTTAAGGAGGCGGCCTGATGAACGGACTGCCCATTCGTTTTGACCAATTGCTTCCCTATCGCACCACCCTGGAAAAGGTGGAAAAACCCGCTGTTGGGGATAAGGTCTCGGAAGGGACGCCCAAGAGCTTTTCCGCTTTTTTACAAGGCGCCCTCAATCATGTCAACGACCTGCATAAGCAGGCTGATGCAGCCGCTGCCGATCTTGCCGCCGGCAAGCCGATTGATCTGCACCAAGTGGTCATCGCCTCAGAAAAAGCAGGGATTGCCACGCAGCTTACATTGCAAGTGCGCAACAAGGTGATGGAAGCCTATCAAGAAATCATGAGAATGCAAGTTTAATACAATGCGTATCAGATCACGGTGAAAGGCTGCTGAACAATGAGTGAATTGTTGGAACGGTTGCGCAGCCAATTGAGCGAATTGATGGGTCGTCTTTCCCGCCAGCAGAAACTGATTCTGGGAGGCTCCCTCGTTGCGATAATCGTATCACTGGTGGCGTTTGTCTATCTGGCTGGCCGTCCTGATTATGTCCCGCTTTTTCAAAACCTCGATCCTGCTGACGCGGGCGCCATCCAGGCCAAACTCAAAGAACAGAAAGTGAATTTCCAGGTTTCTGAAGACGGAAAAAGCATCCTGGTCCCCTCCAAGGACCAGGCCAGCCTTCGACTTGAATTGGCCAACTCCGGTCTGCCCAAGGGAACCGGCTGGGGCTTTGAGACCTTCAATGAGAGCCGGTTCGGGGAAACGGAGAAAGAAAAAGAGATCCGCCTGAAAATCGCCACAGAAACAGAACTGTCTAGGACCTTGCAAAACATCCCCGGCGTGGAGAACGCGCGGGTGATGATCGTTCCGGCGACGGATTCCCTGTTCAAAGGCAACGCCACCGACGCCACCGCGTCGGTTATGCTGATCTTGAAACCTTACGCCACGCTTGATGAAAAACAGATCCGTGGCATTGTTCATCTCGTATCTCGGAGCGTCAAGCAGTTAAAGCCGGAAAACGTCACCGTCGTCGATAATACGGGCAATGTCCTTTCGGAAGGCCTATTTACGGCCGGCGGATCCGTTAACTTGGATGGATTGGCGAAGACCCAAATGCAGGTGAAGAAGGACTTTGAGGCCAATCTGGAGCAGAAGGCGCAGGATATGCTGAACCGCGCCCTCGGCGCCGGGAACGCCGTCGTCAAAGTCAGCACGGAACTGGACTTTTCTCAGCAGGAAGTCAAGGATGTGAAACTCGGCAAACCGGTGCCCCTTTCCACCCGTGAAACGGAAGAAGCGGGACAAGGTTCTACTGGATCCGGAACGCCGGGCACGAGCGCCAACATCCCCACTCAGCAGGCCACGAACAACAACACGAGCAGCTATTCGAAAACTGATTCGATTGTCAACAACGAGATTCCGAAGACGGAGACCCATACCGTCACGCCGCCGGGCTCATCGTTGAAACGGCTCAGCGTATCGGTGATGGTGAACCGCACCCTGACGCCGGAAGAGACGCAGCAGTTGGAAAAGGCCGTCGCGCAGGCCGTCGGCATTCGCTATCCTATCCAGCCGCCTGCTGCCGGTCAACCTGACCGGGTGGAACAGATCAGCGTCCTTGGCATGGCTTTCGACCGGAGCGCCGTCGATGAAATGAACCGGATGGCGGAAGAAGAGAAAGCCTTCCAGCGCTACCTGATGATCGGCGGCGCCGTCCTTGCCCTTGCGCTGCTCGTCGTGGCCGGGTTGTTCGCCAGAAGGGCCTATCTCCGCCGCAAGCCCGCGCCAGCGCCGGAACCGCTCCCCTCGCTGGCCTTCGATACGTCCGTGCCCACGCCGCCTGTCCCTGAACTGAGCCCGGAAGAACTGGAAAAACTCGCCCTCCGGGAGAAGATCGAGGAACTGAGCGAAAGCGATCCCGAAGCGGTTGCCCGCCTGTTGAAAACATGGTTAGCGGACGAGTCGAGGTGATGTTGTGTCTGCCAAGTCAACGCTTTCCGGAAAACAAAAGGCCGCTGTGTTGCTGATCTCCCTCGGGCCGGAGAAATCCGCCAAGGTGTTCAAGCACCTCAAGGAAGAGGAGATCGAGCAGATGACCTTGGAGATCGCCAATATCCGCAAGGTCACTCCGGAACACCGCGATTCTGTCTTCGATGAATTTCATCAATTGTTCATGGCCTCGGAATATATCAATTCCGGGGGGATTGACTACGCTAAAGAGATCTTGGAGAAGGCCTTGGGACCCCAAAAGGCCATAGAAATCATCAATCGGTTGACCCAGTCGCTGCAGGTGCGGCCCTTCGAATTCGTGCGCCGCACCGATCCGGGCCAACTCCTCAACTTCATCCAATCAGAGCACTCTCAGACGATCGCCTTGATACTGGCCTACCTCAACCCGGAGCAGGCCTCTATCATCCTATCGGCCCTGCCGCCGGAGCGCCAGTCCGACATCGCCCGGCGGATCGCCCTCATGGACCGCACATCGCCGGAGGTCATCCGTGAGGTGGAGATGGTGTTGGAACGGAAGCTTTCCTCTCTCGTCTCCCAGGAACACACCAGCGCCGGCGGCATCGACACCGTGGTCGAGATGCTCAACCGCGTCGACCGAGGCACTGAAAAATCGATCATGGAGGCACTGGAGATCCAGGATCCGGAACTGGCCGAAGAGATCAAGAAACGCATGTTCGTCTTCGAAGACATCGTTATGCTCGACGACCGCTCTATCCAGCAGGTCATGCGGGAAGTGGATACGAAAGACCTGGCCCTGGCGCTCAAAGGTTCCAGCGACGAAGTGGTGCAGAAGATCTTCCGGAACGTATCCAAACGGGCCGGCGAGATGCTGCGTGAGGATATGGAATTCATGGGCCCCGTCCGACTGCGCGATGTGGAGGAGGCGCAACAGCGCATCGTCAACATCATCCGCAAGCTGGAAGAGGCCGGCGAGATCATCGTAGCCCGCGGCGGGGGGGACGAGTTGATTGTCTAGGGTCATCAAATCGGCTGCCTTTCGCGCTGAGTCGCCGAAGGTGCTGGAAGTGTTCCTTCCGATTTCCCCTGCCGGGCCGCTGTTGACAGAGGACACGCCGTCACCTCCTCTTGAACCGGAAGAGACGGTGGAAGCGCAGGCGGAACGGGTCCTAGAAGAGACCCGGATTGCAGTTCAGGAATTGATGATCCAAGCGAGAGAACAGGCGAACGCTATCATCGCCGAAGCCCACCACTCAGCCGCCGCAGTCGTCGCTGCGGCTGAGCAGGAAGGGGAGGCGATCCGGCGCCGCCATGCCGAGGAAGGGTACCAGTTTGGCGTCGCCCAAGGACTGGAAGCGGCTCGGCAGGAGGCGGAAGCCATCGTCGCCGAAGCCTGGCATGAAGCGGAAGCGGCGCGCCAGGCCAAAGCCGCCTATATCGAAAATATGGAATCAGAGATGGTGGAACTGGCCATCGCCATCGCGGAAAAGATCCTCGCTTATGAGATTGCCAACCGGCAGGATGTGGTGGTTCACATCGCCGCCAACGCCCTCAACAAGGTGCGCGATATGAGCGCCGTGATCCTCAAAGTCAACCCGCAGGATTATACGCTCATTCAATCGATCAAGCCGGAACTGACGGCCATGGTCAAAGGGTTGCGGACCTTGGCGGTGGAACAGGATGAGACGGTGTCGCTGGGCGGTTGCATCATTGAGACTAATCATGGTTATGTCGACGCGCGCATCGACGCCCAGTTGGAAGAGGTGCGCAGGGTGATCCGAGAAGTGATGCACGGGTAGGTGGAAGAGCATGCAAAAGTATCTGCAGGCGATACGAACCATGGACCCGGTGCGACTCAACGGAAAGGTGTCACAGGTGATCGGCCTGGTCATCCAGTCCGACGGCCCCAGCGCCAATTTAGGCGAGGTTTGCCTTGTCTCTACCCAGTCGGGAAAACAGCGTGTCCGTTCCGAGGTGGTCGGATTTCGCGAGCGCAAGACCCTGCTCATGCCCCTGGGAGAGATGGGCGGCATCGGTCCCGGGTCCCAGGTGCTGGCCACGGGAGACGTCTTAAAGGTGGCTGTGGGGGAAGCTTTGCTCGGACGCGTCCTGGACGGACTGGGCAACCCCATGGATGAAGGTGGTCCTATCGCCACGACCGGCGACTATCCCCTGACAGCGCCGCCGCCCAACCCGCTCAAACGCCAGCGCATCCACTAGGCGCTGCCGCTGGGCGTCAAGGCCCTCGACGGCCTCTTGACCTGCGGGCGCGGGCAACGACTCGGGATCTTTGCCGGATCGGGCGTCGGCAAGAGCACCCTGCTCGGCATGATCGCCCGCAATACAACAGCCGATATCAACGTTATCGGCCTCATCGGCGAGCGTGGCCGGGAGGTCCGTGAATTCATCGAAAAAGACCTGGGGCCGGAAGGTCTGGCCCGCTCTGTCGTTGTCGTCGCTACGTCAGACCAACCGGCGCTGGTGCGGTTGAAAGGCGCTTTTGTCGCCACCGCCATCGCCGAGTTTTTTCGGGACCTTGGCAAGGACGTCATTTTAATGATGGATTCTGTCACCCGTTTTGCTATGGCCCAGCGGGAAGTGGGCCTGGCTGTTGGCGAACCGCCGGCCACGCGCGGCTATACCCCCTCGGTTTTTGCCATGTTGCCCAAACTGCTGGAACGTTCCGGCACCTCAGAAAAAGGGACCATCACCGGTTTGTATACGGTGCTCGTCGACGGCGACGACATGAATGAACCGATCGCGGACGCCGTCCGAGGCATCCTCGACGGGCACATCGTTCTCTCCCGCGACCTGGCGGCACAGAACCATTACCCGGCCATCGACGTCCTGAGCAGCGTCAGCCGGGTGATGATTGAACTGGTGTCGAAGGAGCACCGCGACGTGGCGGCGCAACTGCGGAGCGTCCTCGCTACCTACCGGGAGGCTAAGGATCTCATCGACATCGGCGCATACCAAAAGGGCGCTAACCCCCAGATCGATTACTCGCTGAAGAAGATCGAGGCCTGCCGGGAATTTTTGAGACAGGATATTTTTGAGGCAATCCCCTTTGATGAAACCATCGGCAGGTTGCGGGATATCTTCGCCGCATGAAGCCATTTCGGTTTAAGCTGCAGACGGCCCTCGATCTAAAACTGCGGCAGGAAGATGTCTTGAAGGGCGAACTCCAGTGCCAGCAGGAGATTGTGCGACAAAAAGAGACTGAACTGGCAGCCGTGCGAGAAAAAATGGACGAAGCCGTCGAGAATATTCGGCCTCGTCCCGGGGCGCCATTTAATCTAGAGGAGCGACTGCTCTTCAACCAGTACTGGCTGCGTCTCAAGGCCCTCGAGGCGCGGCAGGAGTCGGAACTACAGCAGGAACAGACCAAACTGGCCGAGATCCGGCAGAAGTTGCTGGAGATGATGCGCGACCGCAAGGTGATGGAGCGATTGAAGGAAAAACACCTGGCTGATTACAAGAAGGCATTGTTGAGAGAAGAACAGAAACTGCTTGATGAAATGGCCCTCAACCGGTTTATTGGAAACAACGAATTTATGGAATAGGGGGGAGAGAGATGGCGGATCCAGGAGCGGCGCAGGGGGAGAAAAAAGGGATGTCCACGATGACGCTCTTTTTGCTTTTGGCCCTTCCGGTCGTATTGCTGGCCGGGCTTGCCGCCGCCCAGATGACCGGTCTCATCGACCTGTCTCCCCAATTGCGCAGCCTTCCGGTCATCGGTTCTTTCTTCCCGCAGAAGGATCCTGCGTCAGAGGGGTTCCAGCAGACACTGGAGGAGCACCGAATCGCCCAACTGCAAGCGGAAAAGGAGGCCCTCGACGCCAAGCTGGCCGAGATGCAGCAGGCAGCGGCAGCGACGCCTGCCGCCGCTCCCCAGGATGACGCCCTCAAACAGCAGAAAGCGGAGCTGGAAAAGCAGCTGAGCGCCCTAAAGGAACAGAGCGAAAAGGAAAAACAGGCCCAGGCCGATCTGGAAAAACTGTCGGAACGGCTGTCGGTGATGAAACCGGCGAGTGCCGCCAAGATCATGGAGAATCTGCCCGACGGCGTCGTCAATAAGCTGCTCAACGGGATGGATGTCGACAAGGCGGCCAAGATCACTGCCGCCCTCGACCCGGCGCGGGCCGCCCGGTTGACCATGGCATCCAGTGACGGCGATCTTGCGGCGCAGGAAAAGACCGATTCTGACTTGAAAAAAATCGAACTTACGAAGAGCAACTACCAGAACCTAGCGAAAACCATCGCTGCCATGAAAGCCGAAGACGCGGCCATGCTGATGGAGCAGTTGCCTGACGATGTGATCGCCGCCATTCTGCGGGAGATGAACCAGGATGCGGCCGGAAAAGTCTTGTCGGCCTTGACCTACACCAACCCGACGCGGGCGGCCCGCCTGGTCAACCTGATGGGAACCGCCGGCTAAACACTGGCTGAAACTTCCCAATGAACAGGGGCTGCTGAGGAAAGGGGGAATGCCGGAGAGAACACTTTCGGTCACAAAGATAACCCCGTTTTTTTTACTTCAGGAGGTGAATCAATGGCAGACCTATCCATCCTGAATGGCTTGGCACAAGTACCCAATTCGGCGCCTTCCGCTGGCGGCGGAACGACTGGAAAAACGGGAACGGCTAGCGCCCCCCCATCGGGGAAGGGATTTTCCGGTTACCTACAAGACAGCCTGTGCTTCTTGCCGCAGCCCCAAGCAAACCGGATGGGTCAACGACAATTCCTCTCCGGCAGCGCTGAAAGGCATTCCGACTGCATGCAGAATAGGGAGCGCGTCGAAGCCGGGCGGTTGGCCTTGCGGGACAGCAGAGCGACCGAAAGGAGCAGTCAACGGTCCCGGATCCAGCGCGACCATGACCAGGCTGGTAATGGCCTCGCCACGAAGGACAAGTCGGAACCGGTCATCGCCGATGGGGCAAAAGCGTCAGCGAGCAAGGCTGAATCCAAACCGAAGGAATCAGTAAAGGCAGAGGTGGCGCCTGTCGAGCGCCAGGTTGCAGAGAATGCAGCCGAATCGGAGGTCGCTGTGGACGCGGTGAATGCTCCAGTTATCCCCGTCGTTGCGCCGGTTCCGCAGGAAAATCGTTCTGAGGAAGCAAGCCTGCCCCTTGTCACTGTGACCGAGCTTCCCTCCCAGGAAACAGAGCTGAAGGACAATCCACCGACCCCGTCACTACTCGCCATGAATGCTCCGGAGCGACCTGTAGCCGGCGACGTCGAGGGGGAGCCCCAAGGGCAAGGTGCAACCAAGGCCTTTTCCGGTTTGGCGCTGACGGAAATGCCGGAAAAAACCGCGCAGTCTCAGGGGCAAACGGCGGCGCCGCTGATGCCGGACACCGTCGTCACCGAAGCAAAGACCCCTGCGTCCGAAACAAAGACCTCTTCCGCCCTATTGACGGTCCAGCCGAACCAACTGGCCCTCCTCGCCGGTTTACGCAAGGAAACAGCAGACCCCGCAGTCAGTCAAGGGGTTACGACGACCACCGACCCCCTTCCGGCAGGAGAACCGGCCCTTGTAGAAACGTCCACAGCAAGCCCTGTCGCGACGACCGCCCAGGGGAAAGGGGAAAACCCAGCCGGTTGGATGACCGGAGGTCAGAATCCAGGTCCCTTCGCCCAGACGGCGACCAAAGGAGGCGCAACCAACGAAGAGGCGCCCTTCCGTCTGCATGAGGCCCAGGGAGTCGGCAACCGGATGGCATCAAATTCAGAAGCTTTCTCCACTTCCGCCAAGCCAGCCATAAGCCGTGAAGCCGCAGCGGCCATGCGTTCCGACGTATTCCGCCAAATCGTGGTCAACAGCGAACTGCTCAAGAAGGCCGACACAAGCGAACTGCGCATTCAACTGAAACCGGAGTTCCTTGGCAAGCTGAACCTCAACCTTTCCGTCGAAAACGGCATCGTCTCTGTCCGCTTTGCCGCTGAAAATCCGCAGGTTCGGCAGATGCTGGAGTCCAACCTGAATCAACTAAAACAGTCCCTGGAGGAACAGGGGTTGCGTTTTGATCGCGTGGAGGTCGGCGTCAGTCAACAAGGTGCCGATTCACGCCACGGCGCCGGCGATTCTCGTCAATCATCGCCAGAGCGATGGGGAAGCGATAAGGGGACGCAAACAGGCGAAGGGGCAACCGTTACCGGCAATGCTGCAGCCGATTCCTTTGCAACCCGGGCCTACTACCGGGAGGACACAACGGTAGAGTTCCTGGCCTGACGGTCATCACAAAGGGGGGATCCACCGATGGCAAGCACGATCGATAACGTGGGCAGCGTCTATACCGCTCCGGCAGGGACGACGACGAAGAAGAGCAACAGTGAGCTGGGCAAGGATGATTTTCTCAAACTCCTCGTAACTCAGCTCCGCTACCAGGATCCGATGAAACCGATGGAAGACAAGGAGTTTATCGCCCAGATGGCGCAGTTCTCTTCACTCGAGCAGATGAAGAACATCGCTGATGGCTTTGAAAAATTCCAAACAACCCAAGGGAACGTCATGAGTAACCTTAACAACGTTCTCACAGGTTTCATTTCCGTCCAACAGCAGATGCAGGCCGATAACATGATTGTTTCAGCAGTCAGCTTTGTTGGCAAACATTTGGAGGCGACAGTACCTAAACTCGATGAAAAAGGAAATCCCGTGAAAGACCAGGACGGAGACATCGTCACGGAAAAAATCGCCGGCGACGTCACAGGTGTGAACATCAGCAACGGCTTGGCTGCGCTTCAAGTCCAATATGAGGTCAACGGCGAGAAGAAGACAAGGGACGTTCTCTTGAATGAGATCACAAAGGTAAGCCAAGTCGATTAAGCAAAATCGAAGACAGGGAGGGAGGTGGCGGCATTGGATAACCGAATCCTCTATCCCCAGCCGCTGATCCCCGGCGTCGGCAAGTCGAAGAACGGGTCGATTCACCAGCCGGTCGGCCAGCCCTCTGCTGATTCCTTCCAAAAGATCCTGGACCAAAAAACGCTCAAGTTCTCTTCCCATGCGTTGCAGCGGTTGTCCCAACGGAACATTTCCCTTGGAGAAGCCGAATTGGGCAAGCTGAATGAAGCCGTAGATAGGGTAGCGCGTAAAGGAGCGAAGGAATCACTGATCCTGATGAGGGATCTGGCGCTGGTTGTATCGGTCAAGAACCGCACCGTCATCACTGCCGTCGACGGAAACGCCATGAAGGATAATGTGTTCACAAACATTGACAGTGCTGTTGTCATTACGGAATAAGGGCTGGACCTCCAGGAGGAAGCCCAGGCTGCTGAACGATTGAGGCAGCCATCCGTTTCTACTATGCGAGGAGGTCGTTTACCCTATGATGCGATCCCTTTTCTCCGGTGTCACCGCGCTGCGCAACCACCAGACGCGCATGGATGTCATCGGCAACAACATCGCCAACGTCAACACCATCGGGTTTAAGAAGAGCCGCGTCACCTTTTCCGACGCCCTAAACCAGACCGTCCGCGGCGCCGCAGCGCCGCAAGGCGGACGGGGCGGCACCAACCCGATGCAGGTTGGCCTGGGCATGAACATCGCCACGATGGAGACGGTCTTTACGCCCACGAGCGTCCAGGGAACGGGCAAGAACTCCGACCTAGCCATCGACGGAGACGGTTTCTTCCTGCTCGATGACGGCGGATCCCAGTACTACACACGAGCCGGCAACTTCGATCTCGATACGGAGTACAACTTCATCCGCACCGACAACGGGATGAGGGCGATGGGCTATATCGCTGACGCTTCGGGAAAAATTGACGCCAGCAAAAGCCCCACCGCCATCCATCTTCGAGACAAACTGCAGATGCCGGCCCTAGCTACGAACCGGGTCTCCTTCAACAAAAACTTGAACAGCCTGCAGGCCAGTTCCCTGCCGATTCAGAAGTCGATCGAAATCTTCGATTCCAAAGGCGGCAAGCACAACCTGCTGTTGACCATGAAAAATGTCAGCAATGCCAGCGACCCCAACCACTGGGTCGTATCGGCTCGCATCACCACGGAAGACCCGACGACCCATGCGATCACGACGGCTGTGGGCTTTATTACGGGCTCCCTCTACTTCAGCAGCAACGGCACGTTCAAGCAATTCAGCGTAACGGGAAGGCAGGATTTCAGCTTCCCCGGATTGGGCGTCAACGTGATGACGGCCATGCCGACGGGCAACTACTCGGCCAAATATACCTTCCCCACAACCCAAAACGATTCCCGGTTCTACCTCGACCTGCATGCCATCACCCAGTTCTCTTCTGAGACGACTGTTGACAAACTGAGCCAGAACGGATATCAGGATGGCGCCTTGAAGACCTATGCCATCGACTCAGCCGGCGTGTTGACAGGCACCTTCACTAACGGCAAGAGCATGGCCTTGGCCCAGGTCTCTGTGACTACCTTCTCCAACCCGGCCGGCCTGCTGAAAACCGGTTCCAACCTCTATATCAAGACGAACAACTCCGGCGAGGCCAATACAGGCCAACCGGCTGTCGGCAGCCGGGGCGCCATCACCCCGGGCGCGCTGGAGATGTCCAACGTCGACTTGTCCCAGGAATTTACCGACATGATCACCACCCAGCGCGGCTTCCAGGCCAACAGCCGGATCATCTCCGTTTCCGACAGCATGCTGGAAGAACTGGTCAATTTGAAACGATAATCCATGACGGGCGGGGAGGTCCGATCAACCCGCCCGTTTCTTTTCATTGACAATGGGAGGCGGATCGATGATTACAGTCAGGCGCTTGAATCAAAGCGAACTGGTGATTAACGCGGAACTGATAGAACAAGTGGAAGCGACTCCTGATACCATCATCACCTTGACGACGGGAAAGAAGATCGTTGTATTGGAAGGGCTTGATGAAGTGGTTGATAAGGTGATCGCCTACCGCCGCGCCTGTCTCAACGCCCGCCCTGACGATAAAATCGATGATGCGCTGACAAAAAGAAGGACCTAGCGGGAAGAACTCGAATGAATGTATAATTAGGTGAGGTAGGGACAGATCTGTTCAATTTTTACCCTAGCCAAGGAAGGAGCGTTTTTCCGGAATGGCTGAAACCGAAAACGCGCCCAAAAAGAAACCGTTGAACATGAAGTTGATCATCATCGCCGTTGCCGTGCTGGTATCGGCGGCCATCATCGCTGTAGCCGTATTCAAGTTCTTCATCAGTCCGGACGCAGTATCGGACCACACGCCAAAGGCTTCCGCACCCAAGACGGTGGGGGTCCTTTTTGAGGCCGGCGACTTTACGACCAATCTGGCAGACCCCGGCGGGAAACGCTTCCTCAAAGCCAAGGTGATCCTTGAACTAAACGAGGAAAAAAAGGATGAGAAAAAGCTGGCTGAGTTGAAGGAACACCTCCCAGTCATCCGCGACCGGATCCTCTATATCCTCAGCGCCAAAACGGTGGAGGATTTCCAGGTTTCCGACAGCAAGGAAAAGGTCAAAAAAGACATTTTGGTCGCATTGAACAAACAGTTCGGCGCCGACAAGTTCCGCAACGTCTACTTCCAGGAACTTGTCTATCAATAAGTCCTGCCCGAAAGCAAGACGACTGATTTCAGGAGGTGTGAGGGTAGGACATGAGCGATATTCTGTCCCAGGCAGAGATTGACGCGCTTCTGGCCGCCCTCGCCAGCGGTCAGGTAACCCCCGAGGATGTCAAAGATGATTTGACCAGCAAGATCCGCGTTTACGACTTTAAGCGACCCAATAAATTCTCCAAAGACCAGATCCACACCTTACAAGTCATTTATGAAAACTTCTGCCGCAGTTTGACGACCTACCTGGCCGCCAACCTGCGCACACTCGTCCAGATATCGGTGCAATCCCTTGACCAATTGACCTACGAAGAATTTATCCGTTCCATTCCCAACCCGACCATTGTCAACATCTTCACTATGTCTCCGTTGAATGGCAACGGGATCATGGAGATCCACCCTAACATCGCCTTTGCTGTCATTGACCGCCTTTTTGGGGGAACAGGCAACCCGCCAGATAAGATTCGCGGTCTGACAGAAATCGAACAGTCCGTTTTTCAACGGACGACGCGGCGCATGCTGGACAGTTTTACCGAGGCATGGGACAACATCGCCCAGGTGAAAGCTCGCCTGGAGATGATCGAGACAAACCCGCAGTTTATTCAGATCGTCGCGCCCACCGAGATGGTCGTCGTCATCACCCTGGCTTGCAAAATCGGCGACGTCGAGGGCATGATCAATATCTGCCTGCCTTATATATTACTGGAACCGATCATCGGCAAGTTGAGCGCCCATTTTTGGTTTTCCAACGCGGCGAAAGAGCGCACGACAGAACAATTAGAGGCGCTGCGCAACCGCCTGGAACGGGCGCTGGTTCCCATCACCGTGCTGTTGGGACGCACCACCCTCAGCGTCTCTGAACTCCTGGACCTGCAACTGGGCGACGTGATTCAGTTGGACAATCGTACCGATTCCGAACTGGAAGTGCTCATCGGTCAGCGGGTCAAGTATCTGGCGCGTCCGGGCCTCTCCGGCTCCAAGCTGGGTATTCAGATCACAGCGACCTATGAAAAAGGAGTTGAGACAGATGATGAGTAGCGGCGTCCTTTCCCAGGAGGAAATCGATGCCCTGTTGAGAGGCGCCGACATCCCCAGTGAACCCACAACGTTGCAGGATGCAGCGGAACCGGAAGCTGATTTCAGTGAGCTGGAAAAGGATGTAATCGGCGAGATCGCCAATATCTCCATGGGAACGGCAGCGACGACACTGTCCACCTTATTGGGGAAAAAAGTCGACATTACGACGCCCCGTGTCTTCGTGACAACCAAAGCGGCGCTGCAAAAAGACTATCCCTCTCCCTTTGTCGTCGTCGATGTGACCTATACAGCCGGATTGGAAGGCAACAATGTGCTGATCATCCGCGAATCTGATGTGGCGATCATTGTCGATCTGATGATGGGTGGAGACGGCATGTCACCGCCGACGGAATTGAACGAGATCCACTTCAGCGCCATTTCGGAAGCGATGAACCAGATGATGGGTTCGGCATCCACCTCCATGGCCACCATGTTGCAAAAAAAGATCGATATATCACCGCCGATGCTGAACACCATTGACTTTGCCAATGAAAAGCTACCCCGTCCGGATATGGATCCTGTGATCAAAGTGTCCTTCCGGATGGTCATTGAGGGACTTGTCGACAGCGAGTTGATGCAGATTTACCCCATTCCCTTCGCGAAACAACTCGTTTCTGGGTTGATGGGGGATATGTCGTCTACTCCCGCGAGCCCGCCGGTGCAGCCGCAGGCGCCCCCCCCACCTCCGCCGCCCAGCACCCATTCGCCAGCCGCTCCGCCGCCTGCCGCTCCGCCACCGCAGGCCGCTTATCCTCCACCGGCTTCCCACCCTCCAATGGAACCGCCGATGGCGGCTGCTCCTCCGCCGGGTTATGGAAGCCCGCCGCCGGGATACGGCAGCCAACCGCCAGGGTATCCCCCTCCAGGGTACGGTTACCCGCCGCCGGGATACTACGGAGCGCCTCCTGGGGCGTATCCCTCACAGCCACCTGCCGCCGCCTATCCGCCGCAAGCGCCGCCTGTGCCGGTGCAGCCGGTCCAGTTTGCGCCCTTGCAGCCACAGCGCAGCGGAAAGGATACAACCAACCTCGGGTTGATCATGGATGTTCCCCTGCAAGTTACCGTCGAACTGGGGAAATCAAGAAAAACCATCCGGGATATCCTCGAACTCGGCCCCGGAGCGGTCATCGAACTTGACAAACTTGCCGGCGAGCCCGTCGATATCCTGGTCAACGGCAAGCTGATCGCCAAGGGAGAGGTTGTCGTCATCGATGAGAACTTCGGCGTGCGGATCACCGATATCGTAAGTCCCATCGAAAGGATAGGCAATTTACAATAAACGGAGGATGATTGAGAATGGGAAACCGGATTCTGATCGTAGATGATGCCGCTTTTATGCGCATGATGATCAAGGATATCCTGACAAAGAACGGATATCAGGTCGTCGGTGAAGCGGAAAACGGGGCTGTGGCCGTTGAAAAATGGAAGGAATTTCGTCCTGATTTGACCACTATGGACATCACCATGCCTGAAATGGACGGCATTAACGCTGTTCGCGCCATCCGCCAGGTCGATCCCAATGCCCGCGTCATCATGTGCAGCGCCATGGGTCAGCAGGCGATGGTCATCGATGCCATTCAAGCCGGCGCCAAGGACTTTATTGTAAAACCGTTCCAGCCGGATCGCGTTCTAGAGGCTGTTCGCAAGGCTTTAGGCTAAAGGTTGCTCAACAAGGCTCTCCTGAACAACAAGTGGGAGATGAGGATGAACTACAGTCGGCGTATTGGCCGCCGGATCATCGGCGGCCTGGTGTTTTTTGGGCTCCTTTTGTTCCTGCTGTCTCTTCCTGTGGTTGCGACGGCGGCGGAAGCGGCGCCGGGAAGCATCCTTGACCAGACCTATACGCAACGGAGCGAAACAGAACAAAAGCCTGGTCCTGTATCGACAGGCGACCTGCTCATTCGATTGTTCGGCACGCTGTTCCTGGTAGGGATCACCGGCTGGGTTGTCGTAAAGTTCTGGAAACGGAAACAACAGACCGCCGGACAGGGAAACTGGATGGCCGTATTGGACCAGGTTAGCCTGGCGCCGAACAAAAACCTCTTTGTCACCGATATCGCAGGAAAAGTCTTCGTCATCGGCGTTACCGACCATTCCATTCAACCGATCATGGAAATCACTGATGCCCAGGTCATCGAGGCGCTGCGGCAGGTGCAAGAGGAAGATCGCCAGGCGCCTCCGGCAGCATTGGGGCTCGATTTTCTCAGCGGCTTGCTGGGCAAGGGCAATCGCCAATCCGATTCAGAACCGTCCTTCCATGCGGAAATGACGAAACAGATTCAACGACTCAATGCGCTTCGAGAGAGAAGAAGAGAACCCGATAGGGAAGGGGAGGACAAGCTGTGAAGTCCTCGTATGGCCGAGGCTTCATTTTATTGGTCTCGTTATTGGTAATATTTACCTTGGCGACTCCTGCGCTGGCGGCGCCTTTGCAGATACCGACGGTCAGCTTCGGCGTCGAATCGACGCAAAGCCCGACAGAGGTTTCTTCGAGCCTGCAGATTCTCTTCCTATTGACCATCCTATCGCTGGCGCCGTCGATCCTGATCATGATGACCTGTTTCACCCGCATCATCGTCGTCCTCCACTTTACCCGGACAGCCCTTGCCTTGCAGACGATGCCGCCGAACCAAATTCTGATCGGTTTGACTTTATTTTTGACTTTTTTTATCATGGCGCCCACCTGGACAGCCATCAATAATCAGGCCTTGCAGCCTTACCTGGCCGGCAGTCTCTCACAAGAGCAGGCGCTGGAAAAGGCGTCCGATCCCTTGCGGGAGTTTATGTTGAAGCAGACCCGGGAAAAAGATCTGGCCTTATTCGTCAATATGTCAGATATGGAACAGCCGCAAACGTACCGGGACATCCCCACCAAGGTCGTGATTCCGGCATTCATTCTGAGTGAATTGAAGACAGCCTTTCAAATCGGGGCCGTCATCTACCTACCCTTTATTGTCATTGATATGATTGTCGGATCAGTGCTTATGTCGATGGGGATGATGATGCTGCCGCCGATGATGATCTCCCTGCCCTTTAAGGTGTTGGTCTTTGTGCTTGTGGACGGATGGTACCTCATCGTGCGCTCCCTGATCCTCAGCTACCAATGACGTTCGAAGAGGAGGATGGCCGTGACACCGGAACTGGTGATCCAGTTGGGGCGCGACGCCTTGACCGCCGTTTTGCTGATCTCTGCGCCTCTCCTGGGCGCCAGCTTGCTTGTGGGTCTGGTGATCAGCGTTTTTCAGGCGACCACTCAGATTCAGGAAGCGACGCTCACCTTTGTGCCGAAGATCATCGTCGTCCTAGTCGTTATTCTCCTCTTTGGCCCTTGGATGTTGGAGGCGATGATGAAATATGTCGATCAGATGCTGGGCTCTTTGAACACCTACACCTTCATTCGATAATTTCGGGAGAGGAAATAAACATTGGAAGCGGTCATCAACACAATGCTCAATCATTTGGATGTGCTGCTCCTGATGATGACACGGGTAGCCGGCATCATGGTCCTGGCGCCGGTCTTCAACTTTCCCGGCTTCAATAACCTGGCGAAGATCGGCCTTTCCTTCATGATCGCCCTGATCCTCTTTCTGGCCATGCCTGCCAGCGCCTTGCCGGTTCCCCCGCAGGATCTGTTCAGTTATGCCCTTGTCGTGGCGCAGGAGGTTTTGCTGGGCCTTGCCATCGGATTTATCATGCAACTCGTATTTGCGGCCATTTTGACAGCCGGTCAACTGATCGATATTCAACTCGGGTTCGGGATCGTCAATATCATCGATCCCCTCTGGGGCGCCCAGGTGCCCATGACCGGTGTATTTTTGCAGATCCTCGCCTTATTGATTTTTGTCATTTTTGACGGTCATCTCCTTTTGATTCAGGTGCTCGCTGACAGCTTTCGCATCCTGCCGGCTGCGGGCAGTCCCTTCAGCCTCGCCCTAGCAGGAAGCATTACCGACTTTATTGTCCGTCTCGTCTCCGGAGTGTTGTTGATCGGCGTCCAGTTGGCCATGCCGATCATCGGCATCATCCTGATCAACGACATCGCCTTGGGCCTAGTCTCACGGACGGTGCCGCAGATGAATCTGTTCGTCATCGGCATTCCCTTGAAAATCATTGTGGGCGTCACCTTCTTATGGATTACGCTCCCCTTTTATATCGATGGATTAAACCGCCTGTTCACCCTGAGCTTTACCCAAGTGTCCGATTTCCTGCGGATACTCAGCCCATAAAAAGCGTTTTGAAAAAGGCTTCTGAAAAAGAGGGATGAAGCCGATGTTGAAGTGGGATTTGCAGTGGTTTGCCGAAGAAAAAACAGAAAAACCAACTGCGAAACGTCGTTCAGAGGCGCGCAAAAAGGGCCAGGTTGCCCGTAGCCAGGAGATCAACACGGCGATTATCCTGCTGTTCGGTTTTCTGGCTTTGCGCTATCTCGGCGTTGAGACGATGGACGGCATGGAGCGCATGATGGTCTACTTGCTGGGGACAGTGACCTTGGAGGAAGTGACCCCGGTTAGGGTGATCACGACGGGCACAATCATCGCGATACGGACCATGCTGATGATTGCGCCTTTTATGCTGGCTGCAATGGCAGCTGGCCTCCTGGCCAGTTACCTGCAAGTAGGTTTTATGTTTTCCACAGAAGGATTGAAAATGAACTGGGGAAAACTGAATGTCATCGCCGGCCTGAAGAATATTTTTTCTAGTCGTTCTCTTGTGGAATTAGTCAAGTCCCTCCTTAAAGTATCGGTAATCGGCTATGTGGCTTTCTCGGCTGTGGTTAAACACCTGCAACTCTTTCCTAAACTCCTTGGCATGGATGTACAGGCGGCTCTTGTAGCCATTTCTACAGTCGCCTATGACGTAGGTTTTCGGGTGGCTGTTCTGCTGATCGTCATAGCTGCCTTAGACTACTGGTACCAATGGTATAAACATGAAGAATCATTGAAAATGTCGAAGCAGGAAGTCAAGGATGAGTTTAAACAGGCTGAAGGGGATCCCCAGATCAAAGGTAAGATCAAACAGCGTATGCGCGAAGCAGCGATGCGACGGATGATGCAGGAACTGCCCAAGGCGGACGTGGTAATCACGAACCCGACACACTTCGCTGTCGCGCTCAAATATGAAGGCGGGACCATGACTGCGCCTGTCGTTATCGCCAAAGGCCAGGATTATGTAGCTTTGAGGATCCGAGAAGCGGCTCAGGGTCATGGGATACCTTTAGTGGAAGATAAACCGCTGGCCCGGGCGCTGTACAGTTCCGTCGAAATCGGCCAAGAAATTCCCGCAGAGCTGTTCCAGGCGGTGGCAGAGGTCTTTGCCTTCGTCTTCCGATTGAAGAAAAAACGAGCGTGAGCCTTGACTTTGGAGAACCGTAAGGGAATGGAAAGGATGTGAATCCATGGCTGCGCCGCAGACCAAGAACGGCGCCATCAGTTATACCGATCTCGGTGTAGCCATCGCCATCTTGGCCACCGTGATCATGATGATCATCCCTTTGAATCCCATCTTTTTGGATATGTTGCTCATTTTCAACATCACCATCGCCATGCTGGTCCTCTTGGCTACCATGTTCGTGGAAGGCGCCCTGGAGATCTCCGTCTTTCCCACGTTGCTCTTAATCACAACCCTTTTACGGTTAGCCTTGAACGTCTCTTCGACACGGCTTGTCTTGTTGGAAGGCTATGCGGGACAGGTTATCGAACGTTTTGGCAATTTCGTTATTGGCAGCAGTCCAGTTGTTGGTGTCGTCGTTTTCATTATCTTAGTTATCATCCAATTCATGGTTATCACCAAAGGCGCTGAGCGGGTGGCCGAGGTGGCAGCCCGTTTCACCCTTGACGCGATGCCTGGCAAACAGATGGCTATCGACGCTGACCTGAACCAGGGCATGATCAACGAAGCAGAAGCAAAAAAGCGCCGGCGTGATATCCAGCGCGAAGCCGATTTTTACGGCGCCATGGATGGCGCCACCAAGTTCGTCAAGGGTGACGCCATCGCCGGCATCATCATCTTGATTGTCAACATCTTGGGCGGCTTTTTTATCGGGGTGCTGCAAAAGAACCTCTCCGTCGGCCAAGCGGCCATGAAGTACACGATTTTGACCGTCGGCGACGGCTTGGTGACACAGATCCCAGCGCTCCTCATCTCAACGGCCACCGGTATCATCGTCACCCGGGCTGCCTCTGATTCGAACCTGGGACAGGATCTAACCGGGCAACTGTTTGGTCGTCCCCGCATCCTCTATATCGGGGCAGGGGTGCTCGCGTTGCTGGGGGTCATTGGCCTCCCGCCTTTCCCGCTCTTTTCCATGAGCGCCTTTCTCGCCTTTCTCGGTTATCGGATGACCCGTGTCAAAGCAGCCACGGCTGTCGCCGAAATTGAGAAAGCCCAGGAGCAGGAGATCGAGGAGATCAAAAAACCGGAGAATGTCATCTCACTGCTCAATGTAGATCCCCTTGAACTGGAGATGGGCTATGCATTGATCCCCCTTGTCGATACCCAGCAGGGGGGAGACCTGCTTGACCGGGTCATCATGATCCGGCGTCAGTGCGCCCTGGAATTGGGACTCGTCGTTCCCCCCATCCGCCTGAGAGACAATATGCAACTGAAGCCTAACGCCTATTCCATCAAAATCAAAGGTGTCGAAGTGGCTGGCGGCGAACTGATGCCTGATCACTACCTGGCCATGGCACCCGGATTTGATGACGGTTCCGTACCGGGAATCGACACCAGGGAACCGGCTTTTGGACTTCCTGCCAAGTGGATCACCGCACAGATGCGCGATCAGGCTGAATTGGCCGGCTTCACCGTCGTCGATCCGCCGAGCGTCATCGCCACCCACCTGACAGAAGTGATCAAGACCCACGCCCATGAAATTCTCGGTCGCCAGGATGTGCAGACCCTGGTCGACCATGTCAAGCAGACCCACCCGGCCGTGGTGTCCGAATTGATCCCCGATCTCCTCAGCCTCGGCGACGTGCAGAAAATCCTGGCCGGATTGCTCAAGGAACGCGTTCCCATCCGTGACCTGGTCACCATCATGGAGACGATGGCCGACCATGCGCGCATCACCAAGGATCCCGATGTCTTGATCGAATACGCCCGCCAGGCTTTGGCCCGTCAAATCGTCAAACCCTATCTGGTTCCTGGCACCAACGAACTGGCGGTCATCTCTCTGGACCCTTCGCTGGAGAACCGGATCCGGGAAGCGATCCAGCAAACGGAACACGGCACCTACCTGGCCATCGATCCGATGGACGCCCAGCGGATACTTTCCTCCCTTTCTTCTGAGGTAGAGCGGGTATCCCAAATCGGCTATCAACCAGTAGTCCTCTGCGCACCCATTGTTCGCCTTTATTTCAAACGCCTGACTGAGCGAATTGTACCTCATCTGGTTGTTCTGTCTTATAATGAGATCAGCACCCAACTGCAAGTACAGACGATTGGGATGGTGAAGTAAGTCTTGCGGGTCAAACGATTCGTCGCGCCGACGGTGCAGGAAGCCATGAACAAAATGAAGCAGGAAATGGGCAAAGACGCCGTCATCCTCCACACCCGGAAGATCAAAGAGGGTGGCATCTTGGGACTCTTCTCCCGGGAGATGGTGGAAATCACCGGCGCGGTGGAAGACAGCACCGTCATCGCCCGGGAGGCTGCTCCACGTGAACCTGTCGGCCTTGCCAAAGCCAATGAGCCCCAGGGATTGCTACGATCCGGCGAACCATCTGGAAACGGCGAGCCCCTTAGGCTCCCACCGCTTGTTAACCCTTCCGGACCCTCCCGCGCCGGCGGTACCCTTCGCCCCATTGACGTGACGGCCGGCGCGGGGCATGCGCCTGGCGGGGACATCGCAAAAAAAGGTGAATCAGAAGGAAAAACCAGCCAGGGCGTCATAGACACAGAACTCAAACAGATGAAAATGTTGATGGGCGAGATCCTCGGACGACTGCACGAAGGGGACGCAAACCTTCCCGTCGACCTGCATACGGCCCACAAGCGACTGGTGGAAAATGAAGTCGATGAGACCTTGGCTCGCCAGATTATTCGGCAGATCTTTGAAAACAATGACGGCCAAAACGACTGGAACCCTGAGCGAGTGCGCCGGCTCGTGCTGGCCCAGTTGGAGTCCATTTTGGGACAACCTCAACCGATTTTTATACCCGAGTCTGGAAAAAGCCAGGAAGTGGTCATGATGGTCGGTCCTACCGGCGTAGGTAAGACAACGACCATCGCTAAACTGGCAGCCACCTTTTCCATCGTCAACCGGCGCAAAGTGGGATTAATCACAGCGGATACCTATCGGATCGCCGCAGTGGATCAGTTAAAGACCTTCGGCGACATCATCGGCGTTCCCGTTGATGTCGTCTTCACGCCCCAGGCGCTGCGTTCCGCCATCGAACGTCACAAGGACAAGGAACTGCTCTTGGTGGATACGGCAGGGCGGAGCCACAAAAACGACAGCCAATTGGAAGAACTGGCTGCCTATGTGGAACAGAGTCAACCGAGCCACACCATCCTGGTTCTATCGGCTACGACAAAATTCAAGGATTTGCTCCAAATTACCGAGGGCTTTTCCCGGATGAACATCGACCGCTACCTTTTTACTAAGCTTGATGAGACAAATCATTACGGTTCCATCCTGAATTTGATTCATAAAACAGGCAAACCGCTTTCCTACGTCACAACCGGGCAGAACGTGCCCGATGATATGGAGGTCGCCGACCCGAAAAAGCTGTCCAATCTGATCTATGGAGAGACGAACCAATGAAAGATCAAGCCGAAAAGCTGCGGATTATGATGAACAACATGCGGCAGACGACGGAACGGACAATTCGAGGCGACTCACCAGCGACACGGATGATCTGCGTATCAAGCGGAAAGGGGGGCGTCGGCAAGACCAACCTGACGCTGAATCTTGGTCTGGCCATGATCGATTATGGAATGCGGGTCATGATCCTTGACGCCGACATGGGTATGGCCAACATCGACGTGATCTTAGGGAAGGTGCCTCCTTACAACCTGTACCATGTGATCCGCGGGGAAAAGACACTCGATGAGGTGGTCTTTACTGGACCGAAAGGGATCCAGACCATTTCCGGCGGTTCAGGCGTTGCCGAACTGGCCGATTTAAGCGCCAAGGAATTGGATGACTTTATTTCCCGATTGTCAGTGATGGAGAGTACTGCCGACATTTTTCTAATCGATACGGGCGCCGGCATTTCCCGGAACGTTCTTTCCTATATATTCGCCGCCGATGAACTGCTGGTCGTCACCACCCCGGAGCCCACGGCCATCACCGACGCCTACGGCTTGATCAAGTCAGTCGACTCCTTGCAACGAGGCAAGCCGATTTCCGTGGTCATCAACCGGGTCGATGATGAAAAAGAGGGCGACATGGTGGCAAAAAAATTATCCATGGCTGTTCGCCAGTTTTTGCAGCGAGACATCTTGATTGTCGGCACGATTCCCGATGATCCATCGGTACCGAAAGCGGTCAAGTCTCAGATGCCCTTTTACTTGCAAAATGAACACTCCCCGGCATCTCTGGCCCTTTCGCGGTTGGCGGCAACCCTCTGCAGTCTGCCGGTCCGGCCCGAAACGGGAGGGGGGATCACCCGGTTGTTTCAACGGATGAAAAGCTTTTTTCGGTAAAGCAGGTCAGGCAGGAAAAAAACAAGCCTGCGTGGAAGAAAAACAAAGGGACGGCAGAATAGTCCGGGAGTGATCGTATGCCGCAGATCAAAGTATTGGTTGTCGACGATTCCGCATTCATGCGCAAAGTGATATCGGATATGATTGCTGCCGAACCGGGTATGGTCGTCGTGGGAACCGCGCGCAACGGGCAGGATGCCTTGGAAAAAATCGGCCAGTTGTCTCCTGATGTGCTCACCCTGGATGTGGAAATGCCTGTCATGGATGGCCTAACCACCTTGGAACGCATCATGGCCTCCCGACCAATGCCGGTTGTCATGCTGTCCAGTTTGACCCAGCAGGGCGCTGACGCCACCATGCAGGCGTTGCAAAAAGGGGCTGTCGATTTTGTCCCGAAACCATCGGGCGCCATCTCCCTGGATATCCACAAGGTCCGCCAGGAATTGATCGGCAAGTTAAAAGTAGCAGCCATCGCTAAAGTTCGAACTCGGGTGGTTGATTTCCGAACGTTGAAGCCACCGATTTCTCCGCCTTCGGCATCAACAACCCCATCGGTTCTACCCGCGCCGGTTCAGGTTCCAGCGCCAGTCGCTCGGGCCAAAACGCCTCCGGCGATGGGAACACAACGGCTAAACAAACTGGTGTTGCTCGGCACGTCCACTGGCGGTCCGAAGGCGCTCTACGAGGTCATCCCCAAACTCCCTGCTGATCTCGGCGCTGCTGTTCTCATCGTACAGCACATGCCTCCCGGTTTTACCCGCTCGCTGGCGGAGCGTCTTGACGCCGCATCGGTCCTGAAGGTAAAAGAGGCCCAGGACGGCGAAGAGATTCAGCCGGGTGTCGTGTATATCGCGCCGGGCGACTATCATTTCAAGGTGACCGTGGCGGAACAGCTAGGCGCTGGACGAACACTCCGGGTGAAGTTGACCCAGGAACCGCCGGTAGGCGGACATAGACCGGCTGTGGATGTGATGATGCTTTCCGTTGCCCAGCAATTCTGGTCTCATATGGTGGGAGTCATCTTGACTGGGATGGGTGGAGATGGAACGGAAGGAATGAAATTGATCAAGAGTCGCCAGGGCCGCACGATTGCGGAGGATGCCTCGACCTGTGTGGTTTTCGGGATGCCGAAAGTAGCCATCGAATCAGGTTGTGTTGACAAAGTGGTCCCCCTAACCGGCGTCGCCGATGAGATAGTAAAATCATTGCAGGACAGATAGTTCGGCAACTATGGAGGTGTGAAGAACGAGATGGATATGTCACAATACATGGACATGTTTATGGAAGAATCTCGAGAGCATCTACAGGCGCTCAACCAAAAGATACTGGAGTTAGAAGACAACCCACAGGACTTGGCGATTCTTGACGAGATCTTTCGTTCCGCCCATACCTTAAAGGGTATGTCAGCGACGATGGGCTTTGAGCGCATCGCTGAACTCACCCATGAGATGGAGAATGTCCTGTCTGTGCTTCGAGGATCCCAGGTGAACGTGAATACAGCCGTCGTCGATCTGCTTTTTCGTTGCCTCGACGCCCTGGAAAGCATGGTGGAAGTCATCAGCAGTGGTGAGGCAGGGAATACGGACATCTCAGAACTGGTTGCCCAACTGCGCAAGGCAGGTCAAGGTCAACTGGCCGATGTGGCCGCAGCGCCCAAAGTGAGAAAACCGGAGGCGGTTGGCGTGAGCGAACCGAAACAAATGGTCGAGGCGACCATTCCGGTCCTGGGTGGACCGGAAGTCCTCAACGCTTTCGAAATCAATCAGTACGATCTTACATTGCTCCATGAAGCACAGCGCAAACGTTTCAGCGCATACCATATTCAAGTGGAGTTGGCGCCTGGGTGTGTGATGAAATCCGCCCGGGCATACATGGTTTTTCGCAACCTGGAGGAAATCGGTGAAATCATCAAGTCAGTGCCCTCGGCCCAGGAATTGGAGGATGAAAAATTCGACATATCCTTCCAGGTGGTCATCGTCACTCGCCAGGACGAGGTGAGCGTCCGGAAGACCCTTGATTCCATCGCTGAAGTGCGTGTCAAGGCGATCACGCCGCTCAATATCGGCGATGTGCGCATCCAGGAAGGACAGGAAACCGACGTGGCTGCTCATTCAGAGAAAGAACAGGACGCCGTACTGGCGAATGATGCCGCCGCCTCCGGAAAAGCCCGTCCGGCCGCTGGTCCCGGGGCACAGGAAGTGCGCAAGACAAAGGGCAGCCAGACCGTTCGTGTTGATATCGAACGCCTTGACAACCTGATGAATCTCGTCGGTGAACTGGTCATCAACAAAACGCGCCTGGAACAGATCTCCACGACAAGCAACCTTACCGAATTGAATGAGACCATTGAGCATATCGACCGGATTACCACAGACCTGCAAAACGTAGTCATGAAGGTCCGCATGGTGCCCATCGAACAGGTCTTCAACCGCTTTCCCCGTATGGTCCGCGATCTGGCGAAGGAACTGGGGAAAGAGATCAACCTCATCGTCGAGGGCAAAGAGACAGAATTGGATCGCACCGTCATCGACGAAATCGGCGACCCTTTGGTCCATTTGATCCGCAACGCCATCGACCACGGCGTGGAAATGCCCGATATTCGTCGGCAAAAGGGAAAACCTGTCGAAGCGGTTGTCCGCCTGGTGGCCAAACACGAAGGGAACAACGTCATCATCGAAGTGGAAGACGACGGCAGGGGCATGGATCCGCAGGTGCTGCGGACCAAAGCGGTGCAAAAAGGACTGATCACCGCCAAAGAGGCGGAGCAGTTGGATGATCAAGGCGCACTCAACCTGATTTTCATGGCAGGCTTCTCAACAGCGGAAAAGGTGTCCGACGTGTCCGGCCGCGGCGTCGGTCTTGACGCTGTACGGACTAAGATCGAATCACTCAGCGGTTCAGTGGAGATCGAAACGAAACCGAATGCGGGAACTAAATTCAAAATCCGCCTGCCGCTGACCTTGGCCATCATCCAAGCCCTGCTGGTCAATGTGGGCGAGGAGATCTACGCCATCCCCCTTGGCACCATCGACGAAACGACGAGCATCATCCCCACGCAGATCAAAAACGTGCAGAGCCAGGAGGTTGTCCTGCTGCGCGGGAGCGTGCTTCCCCTGGTCCGTCTGGACAAAGTCCTCGAAGTGCCCAAAGCAGCCGAGGCGCCAGAAGAACTCTATGTGGTCGTCGTCCGCAAGGGGGAAAAGAAAGCCGGCCTGATCGTCGATTCCTTGATCGGACAACAGGAGATCGTCATCAAATCGCCTGGCAAGCTGCTGCAAGGCATCGGCGGCATTGCTGGAGCAGCGATCCTGGGCAACGGCCAGGTTTCTCTGATTCTCGACGTCGGCACACTGTTTTAGGAGGTGAGGGCCGTGGAAAAGAAGGATTTTTCCGATGAGCTTCAACTGGTCGCATTCGCCCTGGCTGGTGAAGAATATGCCGTCGACATCCATTACGTGCAAGAGATCAACCGATTACTGAACATCACCCGGGTGCCCAAAGCCCCCGTTTACGTGGAAGGCGTCATCAACCTGCGCGGGAATGTCGTTCCTGTGATTGACCTGCGGAAACGGTTCTCACTGCCGCCGCGGGAAACGACCGATCGGACCCGGATCATCATCGTCAAAGTCAAAGAAATCACCGTGGGCATCATCGTCGACGGTGTATCGGAAGTGACACGCATTCCTTCCACTGCTGTCGAACCGCCGCCCGGTCTATGTGGAAGCGTCGATCTTGATTTCATCCACGGTGTCGGCAAACTGGGTGAGCGACTGCTGATCCTCGTCAATCTTGAAAAGATCATCGATCTCGCCGCTGCGGAAGAGGGGTAAATCGCGGCAGGAATCGAAACATCGCTTGCTGCCCCATGAGCATCGGATCGTGCTCGTTCATGGCGGCTGCAGGTGTGAAGGGATGATGGAGGCATGCTGATCAAGGTGGGCATGGCCGACCTGAAGGCATCGAAGGCGCCAGACAACTTAATGACTTCAGGTCTTGGATCCTGCATTGGAATATGTTTGTATGATGCCGTTGCCAAAGTCGGAGGACTGGCCCATATCATGCTGCCTGCATCCACCCAGGCTCGTAGTTCCGAAAACAAGGCCAAATTTGCCGATACGGCGATCCCCGTCCTTTTGGAAGAGATGATCAAACTGGGCGCCGTGAAAAGCCGCTTGGTCGCGAAAATTGCCGGAGGCGCGCAAATGTTTTCCTTCCCTGGCGCCTCTGATGTGATGCGTATCGGCGAACGCAACGCCGAGGCTGTCGTTCAGCGACTGAAACAGGAAAACATCCCGCTCTTGGCCCGGGAGACGGGGGGCAATTTCGGACGAACCATTGAATTGGATACGATGACAGGCAAGTTGCACATTCGCACCATCGACCGTGGCGAAAAGGCGGTTTAGGGAGGAAGGACATTGGGGGGGGCAAAAATTTGGATACCTGTCGCCTTTGCCACATTCATCTGGCTGCTCACCGCCATCATTGCCCTCAGCGCCTCCGTTTCCTTGACGGCTCTTCTGATACGCAGTTTTAGCGCCGCCTTTGTTGTCGGCGCCCTGACTTTTGCTATCGTCTATTACCTTGATAGCATCCTCAAGGATCATGCAGACGAGAAGAATTCTTCTCGGCCAGGGGCTGAGGCGCCCAAGGGAAAATTGGTTGATGTCCAGGTTCCTTCGATGAACCCCTTTGTGCCTGGACAGATTGATGCGGATCTGGACCGGCTCCTGGCTGACGATCCGTCACGGGCTGCGGAAATCGTGCGGAAGATGCAGTTGGATGACTGACCGGACCCTATTCCAACAATCACTTCAGGACCGGGGTAGGTGGAGACGATAATTATACCGGCGAAAGACACTGCGAGAACAGGTCCCCTTTGGGCGTCTTACAAAGACCATAAGGATCCGGCGGCTCGCGAGGAACTGATCCTGATTTATGCCCCTCTGGTGAAGTTTGTCGCTGGCCGGTTAGCGATCAGCCTCCCACCCAATGTGGAGCGGGACGACCTGATCAGTTACGGTGTGTTTGGTCTCATGGATGCGATAGAGAAATTTGATTTGGCTCGGGGCTTGAAGTTTGAAACCTACGCGATCGCACGCATCCGCGGCTCCATACTGGACGGTCTGCGGGCGATGGATTGGGTGCCCGTATCGGTGCGACAAAAAACGCGGGAGTTGGAAAAAACCTACGCCGCATTGTCCCAACGGCTGGGTCGGGAGGCCACCGATGAGGAGGTTGCCCAGGCGCTGGGACTGAACCTGAATGAGTTTGCCAAACTGTTGCAGGATGTCCAAGCGACGACCATTATGTCCCTGGACGAATACTGGCTCACCGATTCGGACAAGGGAGATCCGGTCCGCCTGATCGATTCGCTGGCTGACGAGCAGGTGGAAGAACCGACATCCGCCTTGGAATTTGAAGAGACTCGTCTACTGCTCGCACAGGCTATCGACAAGCTTCCAGAGAAAGAACGCACGGTGATCGCCCTCTATTATTATGAGGGTCTAACATTGAAAGAGATCGGCGCTGTCATCGGCGTATCGGAGTCACGGATCTCCCAGTTGCATACGAAAGCCGTTTTACGATTGAGAGGCCAATTGGCGAGGCAAAAGAAGAAAATATTCTGAACGGGTTGACAAATTGGGTCCTCCGGAGGTGAGAGTGTGAGCGGTTCTAGCATGGATACTGTTCCGGACAATTCGTCTGTTTCCGAAAACCGTCATGGCTGCTTCCAAATCGAGTACCGTTCGGAGGGCGTTGTTCTCTCTGTCTTTCCGCCTGTCGGCAAGGGAAGAGCGGTAACTGTGGAGGAGGTCTTGCAGGAGGTAAAGGAACGGGAGATCCGCAACGCCGATGGGAAAGTCATCCGTACTGCGGTCTTTCGCATGGAACAAAACGTTGTCATCGCCGAACCTCAGCAAGAGATCATCCGTGACGGTCAGGTCAAGGTCGATATCGATCGCGATGGCATGCGGGCCTACTTGATCGTCTACCCCCCCCGTGGGGGGAAGGCCGTCACCCTTGAAGCAGCGAAAAAGGCTTTGGAGCAGGCTGGCGTCATCTATGGCATTGACGAAGAAAAAGTCAGCCACGCCCTTACGCATATCCAAACGGGTCAACGCGTCACCGTAGCCGTTGGGAAGCCTCCGGAGGACGGGAAAAACGCCAAGATTGATTATAAAGTGAATACAGATACCCGGATTCGGCCTGTCGAATTGGAAGATGGACGGGTCGATTTTTACAATTTAAATTTAATCCGCAACGTTCAACCCGGCGAAATCCTCGCCATCCGCACCCCACCGACAGAAGGCATTGCGGGGTCGACGGTGATGGGCAAGGAAATCCGGCCGCGAGCAGGCAAGGACATGCGCATCCCGGCTGGGAAGAACACACAGCTCAGCGAAGATGGATGCATCTTAATGGCAGGCACGGCGGGCCATGTCTATTTTAACGGAGAGAAGATCCAGGTTGATCCTGTTTTTGAACTCAAAGGCGATGTGGACTTTTCCTCAGGCAACCTGAACTTTCTTGGTTCTATTGTCATTCGCGGGTCTGTCACTTACGGTTTTCAGGTCAACTGTGAAGGCGACCTGGAAGTGGGAGGATCCATCGACGGCGGTGCTGTCACCGTTGGCGGGAGCCTCACCGTCCGTCAGGGGATTCAGGGCCAACAAAAATCGATCATCACCGTCAAAGGCAATGTGCTCACACGGTTCATTGAAAACGCCACCGTCAAAGCGGGAGGGGACATCGTCGTCGGTGAAGGAATCATGCACTCCTCCGTCGACGCAGGAAGAGGCGTCACTGTCGGCGGCAAGAAGGGACTTATCGTCGGCGGCCGGTGCCGCGCCGGAGAAGAGATCCACGCGAAAAACGTCGGTTCGCTTCACTCCACTGTGACGGAAATTGAGGTAGGCATTCGCCCCGAAAAACGGGCCGCCTATAATGAATTGGCCAAAAAACTAAACGACGCCTGCGTCAACTTGGATAAAACGGAAAAAGCCGTCAACGTATTGAAAGAGTGGGAAAAACGACAGGGACAACTTCCCATGGAGAAGCGCATGCTGCTCTGGAAGCTGACACAGGCTTATTCGCAACTGTACAAAGACGTAGAAGCCTTGTCATCAGAAAAAGCGGCCTTTGACGCTGAGTTTGAACAGGTCGCCAAAGGCCGCATCCGCGTAGCGGCCCGACTTTACCCGGGCGTCAACATCCGCATCGGTCAGTACACCACGCGCATCCGTGATCCCATCGATTTTACGACGGTCTATATTGATAATGGGGAATTCCGCTTCACACCCTACGCCTAGATTTTTGCGCCTATTCATGGTACGATGGGGGTGAACGCCGGTGACCATTCGTCCCGTCGACATGCAGGTGATCGTGCCCAAGGTGACAGAGGTGGGCAGGCTGCAACAGGTGCAACAGCAGGCTCAGGAACTGCAACAGCAGTTTGTGGCGCAACAGACACAGACGCAAGCTGAACACCGTCAAAAAACGGTGCAGCAATCGCCCCAGTCGGAAGAATCACGCATCGAGGACCGTCAACGATCGAAAGAGCGGCGACAGCCAAAAGGGGAACAGAAGGGAAAGCAGGAACGCGACGACAATCATGATGACGGTTCGCCCGCAGGAGATCCACTCCGGGGCAGGATGCTGGACATTACCATTTAGCAAGAAAACGGGGGATGATGAACTGTGGATTCCGGCACGCTGTTAACAGGGATTGGATGCATCTTGATGGGTGCCGGTCTGACATCGTCATTCATGCAGCGGCAAAATCAGCGGGAAAAGCTGGAGCAGGAGACCCTGCGCAAACAATTGGCTGAAGCCCGTCTGGTGAAAAGGGATATGGAGACGCTTCTGGCTGCGGCCATGCAGACAGGCGATGAAGTGGTAGATCAACTGAAAATAGAAGTAGAAGCGGCTCGCAGGTTGCTCGAAAGATTGGAGACCTTGTCGACCATGGCGGATGAGAGTGCCGAAACGGATGGGTCGTCTCTACGGACGGAAGTCCCCTTTTTGCAGACGGAAGTCCCTCCACTGCGGACCGAAATCCGGTCTCTGCCGACAGAAGTCCGATCTCTACGGGATAACAGAGGGTGTGACGCCTCTCAACAAAACGAATCTCCTACCCGGCGGGAGACTGTCTTGCCGGAAGCATCCGGCGCCGAGAAAGTCAAGCCCATTCGACCGGTCTACATCCAGGAATACCTGCAGCATCAGGGCGCCCGCGCCGCTGCGTCAAGCAGCCCCATGAGCAGGGCGGAAACACTGCTGAAATCGCTGGGAGAGGGCGATCCGCGCCACTGGAGCAAAAGCCAGCGCTATGATTTGATCCCCCAATTGCGACGGATCGGTCTAAATGATGGAGAAATCGCCCAACTGCTTTATCTCGGCAAGGGGGAAGTGCAGTTGGTAAGTGAACTTCGTAGGAGGGCATAAGAGGGTGAACCGCGGTTATACCCCCGGAGATAAGAGAACCTTTCCCGGTCGTCAACCTTTTTGGTCGAGAGACGGGAGGGTTCTCTTTGCTTTGGGTTTGCTCCTTTTCGGCTTTGGTCTCGTCTTGCAATCGTTTACAGGGACGGACAAGCCGGCGCAGACGACCCTTTCGGTCATAGATCCGCAGGGGGCTGAATCGGCTTCCCAGAAAGAGAGTACGCCGCAGGTCCAAAAGCAAAGGGATGCACAGGATGCCTCCATTGACGCGCCGCCTTCCCCTTCTAAAGGATCGCTAAGCGCCAAGCATGAACCGGTTAGCCTGACCATCACGGTCACCTCTGGCGACACCTCGGAGACGGTGGCCCAAAAACTGAAGGCCATCGGCGTCATCGCTGATGCGGAACGGTTCAATCGCTATCTGGTGGAAAACGGCTACGCCACACGGATCCAGGACGGAACCCTCTCCATGTCGGTTGGGTTGGCGGAAGAGGAAATCGCCAAACGCCTGGTCGGAATGCGATAAATATCGACTTTCTCTCTTGTCTTCTCCTATGCATCTATGGTATCATTCTTGATGGTGTATTAATTCCACACGGTTGATGACCCTTTCTCAGGTGCCCTGGCAACGGGGTGGGGGGAGGGGAATGAAGCAACCGGAGGGCAAAACCTGGAAGGAGGTGGATGTTGTGGCGGTTATTTCGATGAAGCAGTTGCTGGAAGCCGGTGTTCACTTCGGACACCAGACCCGGCGCTGGAACCCTAAAATGGCGCCCTACATCTTCACGGAGCGGAACGGTATCTATATCATCGACCTGCAGAAGACGGTTCGCAAAGTTGATGAAGCGTACAATTTCATCCGTGAAGTGGCGACCCAAGGGAAGAAAATCCTGTTTGTCGGCACCAAAAAGCAGGCGCAGGATTCCGTCAAGGAAGAGGCCGAGCGTTGCGGCATGTACTACGTGAACCAGCGCTGGCTGGGCGGTATGCTCACCAACTTCCAGACGATTCAAAAGCGCATCTCCCGTCTGCGCGAACTCGAAAAGATGGAAGCTGACGGCACCTTTGAAGTCCTGCCGAAGAAAGAAGTCTCCAAGCTTCTCCATGAGAAAGAGAAGCTCGAACGCTTCCTCGGCGGCATCAAGGACATGAAGGACCTGCCGGGCGCCATTTTCGTGATCGACCCGCGGAAAGAGCGCATTGCCGTTGCCGAAGCGCGTCGCCTGGGGATCCCCCTGGTCGGCATCGTCGACACAAACTGTGACCCCGACGAGATCGACTATGTGATTCCTGGCAACGACGATGCCATCCGCGCTGTCAAGCTCTTGACAGCCAAGATGGCCGACGCTGTGATGGAAGGCAACCAAGGACAATCGGACGCCCAGTAGTCGAAAGGGGGTGACCGGGGGAAACCCCGCTGTCACCCTTTTTTGATGCCGCCCCCCTTACATAGGCTTCTAAAGGCCGAAGCAAAGGGTTATACTACCCGAATGAGGTCATACGAATAGGAGGAGTTTCGAACATGGTTACTGCAGCCATGGTAAAAGAACTGCGTGAACGGACTGGCGCAGGGATGATGGAGTGCAAAAAAGCGCTGGGCCACACCGATGGGGATATGGAAAAGGCTGTTGCCTACCTGCGCGAACGGGGCCTGGCCGCCGCCGCCAAGAAAGCCAGCCGCGTCGCTGCCGAAGGTCTCGTCGAGTCCTACATCCACGGTGGCGGTCGCATCGGCGTTCTCGTCGAAGTGAACTGCGAAACCGACTTTGTGGCCAAGACCGACGACTACAAAGCCCTCTGCAAGGACATCGCCATGCAGATCGCTGCTGCCAAGCCTGAGTATGTCCGTCGCGAAGAGGTGCCGACTGAGCAGATCGAAAAAGAGAAAGAGATCCTGCGCAACCAAGCCCTCAACGAAGGCAAGCCCGAAAAGATTGTCGACAAGATGGTCGAGGGCCGTGTCGAGAAGTATTACAAAGAGATCTGCCTGCTCGAACAGCCCTTCATCAAAAACCCCGACGTGACCGTTCAGCAGATGATCACCGAAGCCGTGGCCAAGATTGGCGAGAACATCAACGTCCGCCGCTTCGTCCGCTTCGAACTGGGCGAAGGCCTGGCCAAGCGCCAAGATGACTTCGCTTCGGAAGTCATGGCCGAAATCAACAAGTAAGCGAGAAAAAAGCAATACGAAAAAAGGGGACACGTTGTGTTCTCTTTTTTATAAATGCGGTTTTTTCAGGGAAGAGGATTTTCTTTCCGTTTGTAGAAGGGATAAAGTGAAAAGGGGAGGTACGCCCCATTGGAGCCGAAATATAAACGGGTCGTCCTAAAACTGAGCGGGGAAGCGCTGGCCGGTACGAAGGGCTATGGCATCGACCCCGATGTGGTCAATTCCATCGCTGATCAGGTCCGCGATGTAAAACAGAAGTGCGACGTCGAACTGGCCATCGTCGTCGGCGGGGGAAACATCTGGCGCGGCGTTGCCGGTTCCGCCAAGGGCATGGATCGCGCCACAGCCGACTACATGGGGATGCTGGCGACGATCATGAACTCCCTGGCCCTACAGGACGCGCTGGAAAAGCGTGATGTCCATACGCGGGTGCAGACGGCCATTGAGATGCGCCAGGTTGCCGAACCCTACATCCGCCGGCGGGCGATGCGTCACCTGGAAAAGGGACGAGTCGTCATCTTTGCCGCCGGAACGGGGAACCCCTACTTCTCCACCGATACGACAGCGGCCCTGCGGGCGGCGGAGATCGAGGCCGATGTGATCCTCATGGCCAAGCGCGGCGTTGATGGCGTCTATGATTCGGATCCGCGGAAAAATCCGGATGCGAAAAAGATCGACGAACTCACCTACATTGATGTGCTCAACCAGGGACTTGGCGTGATGGATTCGACGGCTACGTCATTATGCATGGATAATCAGATCGCCCTGATCGTCTTCGGCTTGGAAACGCCGGGAAACATCGAACGCGCCATCATGGGAGAGGAAATCGGCACGGTGGTTGGGAGGAAGTAGCATGATCAACGAGATCAAAAAAGAGACGGAAGATAAGATGAAAAAGACGGTGGAGGCCCTGCGCAAGGAATACCAGCATATCCGCGCCGGCCGGGCCAACCCCGCCTTGCTGGAGAAGGTGACTGTCGAGTACTACGGCGCGCCGACGCCGGTGAACCAGTTGGCCAACATCGCGGCGCCGGAGGCGCGATTGCTGACGATCCAGCCCTGGGACAAATCTGTCCTGCCAGCCCTCGAAAAGGCGATTCTCAAATCGGATCTTGGTTTGACGCCGACCAGCGACGGTTCGGTGATCCGCTTGGTCATCCCCCAACTGACGCAGGAGCGGCGCAACGAGCTGGTGAAGACGGTGAAAAAACGAGCCGAGGAACACCGGGTCATCCTGCGCAACCTGCGGAGAGACGCCAACGAGGATGTGAAAGACCTGCAAAAGGAGCACATCATCTCCGAGGACGAGGGGAAGCGCGGCCAGGAGGAGATCCAAAAGCTGACCGACAAGTACATCAAAGAAGTGGACCAGGTGGCCGAGCGCAAAGAAGCGGAGATCATGGAAGTGTGATGACCGCCTTCTGGGACCTGGAACAATTGGAACGGGACCTGATCGGCGTGACGGTGGAAAAGGCCGGTCAGATACTGGGAGAAAGAGGCATTGACGCCGATTTTCAGCCTACCGGCCCAGAACCTGCTCTGGGCGATTCCGACACTTCGGACGTTCCGGGTGCTCCGGACGCTCCAGGTGCTCCGGTGCAACGGGTCATCCAAGTGCGTCCGGGACCATCTCGACTGCTCATTATCTATGGGCGCTTTCGCCGCTATCCATTCCATGGAGTCGACTAGACCCCCTCGGGGCCCCGAGGGGGTTCGTCACTCCCGGCTTTTTATAAAGATAGGGAACATATACGGGAGGGGTCTCTTTGCCACCATCGTTTTGGCCCTTTGGCCGATCAAAGGATGCCGAGCCGGAGCAGTCGCTGATCCAAAAAATTGACCCTCATCGTATACCCCAGCATGTGGCCATCATCATGGACGGCAATGGCCGGTGGGCGAAACGCAGGGGATTGCCGCGCGTCGCCGGGCACCGGGCGGGTGTGCAGTCTCTGCGCCGCGTCCTGGAGACCTGTGAGGAATTCGGTATCCGCTATCTTACCGTCTACGCCTTTTCGACGGAGAACTGGAAGCGCCCTGCCGACGAGGTGAACGCGCTCTTCGATTTGCTTGTCGAGTACCTGCAGCGGGAACTGGACACCCTCCATGACAAGGGGGTGCAGATTCGCGCCATCGGCAAAGTTTCCGAATTGCCTGAAAATCCCCGGAAAGAATTGGAGCGGGCTGTCCGCCATACGGCAAACAATGACAAACTGATCCTCAACGTGGCCCTGAACTACGGCGGACGGATCGAGATCGTCGAAGCGGTCAAGGCCATCGCCCGTCAGGCCCGTGATGGACAGATCGATCCCGAGCGCATCGATGAGGCGTTCCTGAACCGGCACCTCTACACGGCCGATGTGCCTGATCCCGATCTGTTGATCCGGCCATCGGGTGAACTGCGGCTCTCCAATTTCCTGCTCTGGCAGTCGGCCTATACGGAGATCTGGGTCACACCCACCCTCTGGCCTGATTTTGGGCGGAAAGAGATGATCCAGGCGCTCGTCGATTACCAGGGACGGGACCGGCGCTTTGGTGGAGTCAAAGTCTAGGAGGAGCTTCCTGCATGCTCTGGAAACGCGTCGTCAGCGCCCTCGTCGGCGTACCGCTCCTGGTCGCTGTCGTTTGGGCCGGCGGGTGGGCCATGACAGCCGCTGTGATGGTGCTTGCCGTCGGCGGCTTTTATGAATACCTGCAGATGGTCCGGCGGATGGAGGCGGAGCCGCCTGCCTGGTTGGGGTATGCCCTCTCTGTAGCGCTTGTCTTGGCTGCCCATTTCGGCGGTGCGCCGATCCCGGCGATCGTAGCCGCTGCCGGGATTGCCTTTCTGCTCCAACTTGTTCTGGCTTTTCCGAAGGCGAGGCCGGCCGATGGGGCCTTGGCATTCACCGGCGCCTTTGTCATCGCCTGGCTCCTGGGCCACCTGATCCTGTTGCGCAGTCTGCCCAGCGGCGTCGAGGCGGTGTTGATCGCCTTTTTTCTGACCTGGGCCACCGACACGGGCGCCTACTTCGCCGGCCGTTCCCTTGGGAAGCGCCCCTTGGCGGCCCGTGTCAGCCCAAAGAAGACCCTGGAAGGTTCCCTGGGCGGACTGCTTGCAGCGGCGCTCGTCGGTGTCATCCTCGGTCCACGATGGTTTCCCGCTACCTCATGGGTGATTTGGCTGCCCTTTTCCCTGGTCGTCTCCGCTCTGGGTCAACTGGGCGACCTGGCCGAATCGGCCCTGAAACGGATCGCCGGGGTGAAGGATTCGGGGAATCTGATCCCTGGACACGGCGGCGTCCTCGACCGCTTCGACAGCATCCTCTGGACGGCGCCGGCAACCTATTACTTTTTGCGATTCATTGAGGAGTATCTGCGATGAACGACTGGCAACACTGGCTGGGCCATTTCCTTCGCCTGGCCGCCGTCGCCCTCTTTATCGGGCTCGCCTATTTCGTCATCCAATACGCACTCCCCCTGACGGTGGAGGTTTTCCGCCGTCTGGGCGTCTACCTGTTGCCTTTTTTACTGGGGGCGATGATCGCCCTGCTCATTGAACCGGTCGTTGAGTTTCTGACGAAGAAGACGGGCCTCTCTCGAACGTTGACCACCTTTGTGACGCTGCTGCTCTTTCTCGGTCTCGTCAGTGTCGGCCTGGTCGTCGTTATCAGCCGCCTCGTCGTTGAGATGGTCACCATCGCATCGAGCCTGCCGTCGCCTCAGTTTCTGACGAACGCCTTTACGGAATGGACCAAGGCGGTGGCGCCTTATTACGAGCTGATCCATTCGTCGCCGGAGATTTACACGACAGTGGAGCGGATCGCCGGCGAGGGCGTCGTGGCCGTAAAAAATATGGCTGTTTCCGGGTCAAACTATCTCTTAGACATGATCACGTCGCTCCCGTCCTTTTTCACGATCCTGGCCTTCAGCCTGGTGGCCAGCTACTTCTTCAGCCGCGACAAAGGGGCCATCCTGCAGTTGGTCTACAACGTCGTGCCCAACGATCGGGCCGCCCAGGTCCGCCAGGTCATCCTGGAACTTGGCGACGCCTTTGTCGGCTTTGTTCGCGCCCAGGTGATCCTCGTTTCCATCACTGGCTTGTTGACGATCATCGGGCTCTATCTCTTGGACAATGAATATGCCTTTACCATCGGGATCCTTACGGGGATCATGGACCTGCTGCCGATCCTGGGGCCCGGTCTCGTCTTCTTGCCCTGGATTATCTGGGAACTGCTCACCGGCCAGTTTCCGGCAGCAGCCAATCTGAGCATCCTCTACGGCATCCTGGTGCTCAACCGCCAGTTTATTGAACCGAAGGTGGTTGCCGATTCCATCGGCCTGCACCCCTTAGCCACCTTGACCGCCCTCTATGTGGGCTTAAAGGCTTTCGGGGTGATCGGGGTCATCATCGGTCCGACAATTGTGCTGCTGCTCGTATCGATGCACCGGGCAGGGGTTTTCAAGAATTTCCGAACGAGGTGAACGGCTTGAACAAAGGGATCGCCATCCTGGGGTCGACAGGCTCCATCGGTCGACAGACGCTGGAGGTCGTCGATCGGAGTGAAGGTCGCTTGACTGTGCAGGCCCTGGCCGCCGGCAGCAACTGGAAAGAATTGCTTGCTCAGATCGAGATCTACCGGCCGCGTCTGGCGGCAATGATGGAAACAGAGGCGGCTGAGCGGCTCGCCGAGGCGCTTCGGGAACGGGAGTTGTCCATCCCCGTCGTGACCGGTGAGGCGGGGCTGGCTGAAGCGGCTTGCCTGCCCGAGGTGGATACGGTCGTCACCGCCGTCAGCGGCGCCATCGGCTTGGGGCCGACGATGGCGGCCATTGAGGCGGGAAAAGAGATCGCCCTGGCGAACAAGGAGACCCTCGTCGCCGCCGGCCCGCTTGTCATGGCGGCGGCGCGCCGCCGCGAGGTGGCCATCCTGCCTGTCGACAGTGAGCACTCGGCCATCTTCCAGTGCTTGCAAGGCCAGGACCGCCGCTTGGCGCGCCTGATCCTGACGGCCTCGGGCGGACCCTTCCGGGACAAAAGCCTAGAAGAGTTGCATCAGGTCACGCCGGAAGACGCACTCCGCCATCCCAACTGGCGCATGGGTCCCAAGATCACCATCGACTCGGCCTCGCTGATGAACAAGGGGCTGGAGGTGATCGAGGCGCGCTGGCTCTTTGACATCGATTTTGACGACATCGAGGTGCTCGTCCATCCTCAGAGCATCGTCCACTCCATGGTTGAGTTTGCCGACGGCTCCTTCCTCGGTCAGATGGGCCTGCCCGACATGCGGCTGCCCATCCAGTACGCCCTCACGTACCCGGAGCGGTGGCAAACCGGCTGGCCGCGCCTCGACTTTACGAAGACGGCGGCGCTGACCTTCCGGCGGCCTGATCTGGAGCGGTTCCCGTCATTGGAACTTGCGCTCACGGCTGGGCGGACAGGCGGATCCCTGCCTGCCGTCATGAACGCCGCCAATGAGGTGGCTGTCCACGCCTTTTTGGACCACCGGATCGGCTTCATGGATATCCCCCGCATCGTCCGGGAGGCGATGGAGGCCCATGAATGGCAGAAGGAGCCGGACCTGCCGGCGATCCGCCAGGCCGACGCGTGGGCCCGGCGCTTTGTGGCGGAACAGGTAGGAAAGGGAAGGGAGGTTTCCGCTTGATCACATTCCTGGCCTCGGTCTTCGTGTTCGGGTTGATGATTTTCTTCCATGAACTGGGGCACTTCGCCGTCGCCAAGGCGGTCGGCGTCCGGGTTCTGGAATTCAGCATCGGCATGGGTCCGCGGCTGTTCGGCTTGCGCCGGGGGGCCACCCTCTACGCGTTGCGCCTGCTGCCCGTCGGCGGTTTCGTGCGCATGGCCGGCATGGAGCCCGGCGAAGACGGCCAGTTTCCGGCGGCAACGTCCGATCCGGGAAACTTCAACAACAAGACGGTGCTGCAACGGGCGGCGGTGATCTTCGCCGGTTCTTTCATGAACTTCATCCTGGCGTTCCTGCTGTTCATCTACATCTACACCATCATCGGCGTGCCGACCTACTCCAACGTCATCGGCGACGTCCTGGCAGGCAAACCGGCCCAAACGGCCGGCATCCGGCCAGGTGATCGCATCGTCGCTGTCGACGGCAAAGCGACCGCGAACTGGGCGGAACTGATCCAGGAGATCCATCCCCGGGGCGGTCAGGAACTGACCCTCACCGTGGAGAGCCAGGGCGCGGTCCGCGATGTCAAAGTCGTTCCGGCTGTTGAGCCCGAGCGCAACGTCGGTCAGATCGGGATCACCGTCGATGACAAGTCGGTCTATCACGAGAAAAAGGGACTGTTCACATCGCTGAAGCTCGGTATCGCCAACACCGTCGCCATCACCACCATGATCCTGCAGTCGATCTTTCAGATGATCACCGGCGCCGCGCCAGCTGAGGTGGGCGGGCCCGTGATGATCGTCAGCGAGATCGGCAAGGCGGCGCAGGTGGGGCTGATGCCCCTCTTGATGCTGGCGTCCGTGCTCTCGATCAACCTGGGCTTGCTAAACCTCTTTCCCATCCCCGCCTTGGATGGCAGCCGGCTTGTTTTCCTCGGCCTCGAGGCACTGCGCGGTCGCCCCATCGATCCGGCCAAGGAGAGCATGATCCACATGATCGGCTTTGCCCTCTTGATCGGGTTGATGCTGCTCATCGCCTACAAAGACGTGCTGAAACTGTTGGGAGGGGGGTAAGCCGATGGAAATTGCACTGCCTCGCCGGAAGACCCGCCGCATCTATGTCGGGACCGTTCCTATCGGCGACGGGGCGCCTGTGTCGGTCCAGTCCATGTGCAACACGGACACCCGCGACGCAGCCGCCACGCTCGATCAGATCAACCGCCTTGCCGCCGCCGGTTGCGAGATCATCCGGGTGGCCGTCCCTGACGCCCAGGCTGTTGACGCCTTGCCCGCCATCGTAAACGGGTCGCCCGTTCCGGTCATCGCTGACATCCACTTCAACCACAGATTGGCCATCGGCGCTTTGAAGTCCGGTGTGCAAGGCCTGCGGCTTAACCCCGGCAATATCGGCGGCGCCGAGAACGTGCGGGAGGTGCTGGCCGCCGCCCGGGAACGGCAGGTCCCCATCCGCATCGGCGTTAACGCCGGTTCGCTGGAAAAAGGGCTTTTGGAAAAATACGGTGGCGTCACCCCGGAAGCCATGGTGGAAAGCGCCCTCGGCCACATCCGTCTGCTCGAAGACGAGAACTACCCCTGGATGAAGATCTCCCTCAAGGCCTCCTCGGTGCCGCTGATGCTGGCGGCCTACCGGTCGCTGGCTGAAAAGGTAGACTACCCGCTGCACATCGGCGTCACTGAAGCGGGAACGGTGCGCTCCGGCATCATCAAGTCAGCCGCCGGCATCGGCGCCCTCCTCGCCCAGGGGATCGGCGATACCTTGCGCGTCTCCCTGACGGGCGATCCCCTGCCGGAGGTCCGCACCGGCTGGGAGATCCTCAAGTCGCTGGGTTTGCGGAAACGCGGTCCTGAGTTGATCTCCTGCCCGACCTGCGGCCGTTGCCAGGTGAACCTGACTGCCGTCGCCGAGGCGGTCGAGACGGCGCTGGAGAAGGAGACGAGGCCGATCAAGGTCGCTGTCATGGGATGTGTCGTCAACGGCCCCGGCGAGGCGCGCGAGGCCGATGTGGGCATCGCCGGGGGCAACGACTGCGGCCTCATCTTCCGCAAAGGCGAAATCGTCCGCAAGGTCTCCCAGGCCGAGATGGTGGAGGCCCTGCTGGAGGAGATCGGGAAGTTGCCGGCGGAGTAGCGCCTTCTTTGTTCTTGTCCGCCTCGCCATTCACAATGGAATCTATTATCGTGCAAATGACATGTCAAGTTGACAAATGAAACGACGTGTGAAATCACGTGTGAAATCTGCGCGTGAAAGGCCGAGGAAATGGCAAAACTATCGATTAAGTCTTGTACGCCTTGATCAAAGTTGCCTGCAATGCGGCATCGCATAGCGGATAGGCAGTGTAAGCATGCCGATGCGCGGTCAAAGCAAAGACAAAAACCAAAAATGTAATACATAAAAAAGAGAACCGTCTCCAGAAATACTGTGGAGTGTGACGACACCGTGCGCATGTCGCAACTTTTTGCCCCCACTTTGCGGGAAACACCGGCTGAAGCTGAAGTCATCAGCCATCAACTGTTGCTGCGGGCCGGCTTCATCCGCCGATCCTCGGCCGGCGTGTACCACTACCTCCCGCTGGGACACCGGGTGCTCCAGCGGATCATGGCTATCGTCCGTGAGGAGATGAACGCCGCCGGCGGACAGGAACTGCTGATGCCGATCATCCAGCCGGCGGAGATCTGGCTCCAGTCGGGCCGCTGGCACGTCTACGGCGACGAACTTTTCCGCCTGAAAGACCGGCACCAGCGCGATTTCTGCCTCAGCCCAACCCATGAGGAGAGCATCACCGATCTGGTCAAAAACAACGTCTCCTCCTACCGGGACCTGCCGATGCTGCTTTATCACATCACCAACAAGTACCGCGACGAGCGCCGCCCCCGTTTCGGCCTCATGCGGGGCCGCGAGTTCATCATGAAGGACCTCTACTCCTTCGACCGCGATGAAGCGGGTTTGCATGAATCCTACATGAAGATGTACCAGGCCTATATGAACATATTCCGCCGCTGCGGCCTCACCTTCCGGCCCGTCGAGGCCGATCCGGGCGCCATTGGCGGCACCGGCGGCTCCCATGAGTTCATGGTTCTCGCCGAATCGGGCGAGGCGGAGATCGTCTACTGTGACGCCTGTGATTACGCGGCCAACACGGAAAAGGCCGAGTGCAAGCCCCAGGTGACGGCGGGCCTGCCGCCGCTGCCGGCGGAGCAGGTGGCCACGCCGGGTCAAAAAACCATCGAAGAGATCTGCAACTTCCTCAAGGTTGCCCCGGCTGACACGATCAAGACCATGATCTTCCGCGCCGACGATGACCTCGTCATGGCGCTGATCCGCGGCGACCGGGAGATCAACGAGGTCAAGTTGAAAAACCTCCTTGATTGCCTCGATCTCCGCATGGCCACCGAGGAAGAATGCCGAGAGGTCAGCCCCGGCGGCGCCGGTTACCTCGGCCCCGTCGGCATCAAGGACATCCCCATCTACGCCGACCCTGAGGTGATGGCCTTGACGCGGGCCGTCGCCGGCGCCAATGCGCCGGACGCCCACCTGATCCATGTATGCCCCGGAAGGGACTTCACCGTCAAAGCGACGGCCGACCTGCGCCTCGTCCAGGTAGGAGAACCCTGTCCCCAGTGCGGCGCTCCCCTGAAAAAGGCCCGCGGCATCGAGGTGGGGCAGGTCTTCAAACTGGGCACCAAGTACTCGAAAGCCCTGAATTGCACCTTCCTCGACGAAAAAGGCCAGGAGAACCTGATGGTGATGGGCTGCTACGGCGTCGGCGTCAGCCGCACCATGGCGGCCGCCATCGAGCAGAACCACGATGGGAACGGCATCGTCTGGCCCATGGCCATCGCCCCCTTCCAGGTCCTCGTCGTGCCCGTCTCGAACAAAGACGCCGCCCAGATGGAGGCCGCCGAGGCCATCTACAAGGAACTGAACGCCAAGGGCATCGACGCATTGCTCGACGACCGTGCCGAACGGGCCGGCGTCAAGTTCAAGGACGCCGACCTGATCGGCATCCCCGTCCGCATCACCGTCGGCAACAAGCTGGCCAGTGACGGCGTGGTGGAGGTCAAACTGCGCCGGGGCGGCGAGCAGTTCACTGCGCCCCGGGAGGACGTGGTTGCCCAGGTGCAGGCGCTGATCCGGGAGCAAATGGAAGCGACGGCTGGATAAATGACAAGACTCGCTGCTCAATGAAGGGCTGCTTTTCAAAGCACCCTGGCCCGGCGGTATTACTGACCAAGAGGTGAAGCCTTTGTCTCTCTCCGTGATCATTCCGGCTTATAATGAGGAACGCACTGTGGCCGACGTCGTTCGAGCCGCCCTTGCATCTCCTTATCGGGATGACGTGATCGTCATCAATGACGGCTCGGAGGATCAAACGGCAGCACAGGCGCAGGCGGCCGGCGCCCGGGTGCTCGAACTTCCCGAAAACAGAGGCAAGGGCGCCGCCATGAAGGCTGGCGCCCTTGCCGCCTATTATCCGGCGTTGCTTTTTCTTGACGCCGACCTGATCGGCCTCCGACCGGAACACCTCGTCCACCTGGCTACACCTCTGTTAGAAAACAAGGCAGACATGACTGTCGGCATCTTTGAACAGGGTCGCTCGACGACTGACCTTGCCCAACTGGTGGCGCCCTACCTGTCAGGACAGCGGGCGATCAGAAAAGAGATCCTTCTGGATGTGTACGCATTGGCCGATACCCGCTATGGCGTGGAGGTCGCCTTAACCCGGCATTTTCGGGACCGTCCCCACCTGCGCAGCCAAGCGGTCTTCCTGTCCGGGCTGACACACCGGATGAAGGAAGAAAAGCTTGGGCTGGTCGAGGGATTCAAGGCGCGGATGAAGATGTACTGGGAGGTCGGTTCGGTTATCCTGGATCGCGAGCCCAGGGACTAACGGAAAAGGGCGAACTGGAACCATTCGATTCCTCTTTCAGTAAATGCAATAAAAATGATCATCAGAAAGGGAGAGAAGGTATTTAGGCCTTCTCTTTTTTTACGTCTCCGTCCGGGGTCCACAAACTTTCGTCAGATAGCGCAGACAGCGGCATTCGGACAAAGGCCATCCGGACATCCTTTTGCAGGTTCTTTGTCTTCTTTACCGCCCTTCCACGTAAGCTGTATTAAAGGGAACTTAACAACCCCGGCCCAGGAGGAGGCGCCGGCCATGTGGAAATCATCGATTCAGTAAATTTTTTAAAAAGGAACAGCACATGAAGGGGTGACCGGCGAGAGGAAGGCAGCGAGACAACCGGCGCGGGGGCGCACAGGAAAAACCAACAGGGAAAGGCGGCTGGCACATTGGAAGATCTAAAGATCTACATCCTCGACACCAACGTGCTTCTGCAGGACCCCGAAGCGATTTTCGGGTTTCATGATAACGATGTGGTGATTCCGGCGGCTGTCATCGAAGAGTTGGACGGAAAAAAGAGATTCCAGGACGAGATCGGGCGCAGCGCCCGCCTGGCTTCCCGGCTGCTCGACGGGATGCGTGAGAGAGGATTTCTCCATGTAGGGGTTCCACTTCCCGATGGCGGTGCCTTGCGGGTGGAACTCAACCATCGCGACCTGTCCGGTTTTCCCGAGGCCTTTCAACCGGCCACCAACGACAACCGCATCCTCTCTGTCGCCTTCAATTTGAAAAAAGAAGAGGCGCTCAGGGGCGGCAAGGGGAGACCGGTGATCATCGTCTCAAATGACGCCATCGTGCGCATCAAGGCCGATGTGCTTGGCATCGAAGCCCAGGAATACAAACGGGACCGTGTGGCCTATGACCGCGATCTCTACATGGGTTTTCGCGAATTGACCGTGCCGGCCTGGCTGATCGACCGGCTTTACAAGGAACAGTCGATCGATCCCGAGGAAGAGGCGCTGCTGGCCGGCATCCCCTGGTGTCCCCATGAGTACGCCATCCTGCGTGATGCCCTGGGATCGAGCCGTTCCGCCATCGCCCAAGTCAGCGGTGATCGCCGGCAGATGGCGCTGGTGCCGCCAGCCACCGCCTCCGTCTGGGGCGTGACCCCCCGCAACGTGCAGCAGAAGATGGCCCTGCGCCTGCTGCTGGACGACAACATCCCCCTTGTGACCATCTGCGGCAAGGCTGGCACCGGCAAGACGCTGCTGGCGCTGGCCTCCGCCCTCCATAAAACGATGGACGAGGAACGCTATAAAAAGATCCTCGTGTCCAAGCCGGTCGTGCCGATGGGCCGGGACATGGGCGCACTCCCCGGCGAAATCGACGACAAGCTGCGTCCGTGGATGCAGCCCATTTACGATAATCTGGAATTCCTGCTCGGCTCCAAGAGCGACATGATGAAAGATATCCTGGAGGAGTACGGGACCATCCAGGTGGAAGCCCTGTCCTATATCCGGGGCCGCAGCATCCCCAAGCAGTTCATCATCATCGACGAGGCCCAGAACCTCTCCAAACACGAGATCAAGACCATCGTCTCCCGCGTGGGCGAGAACAGCAAGATCGTCGTCATGGGCGACCCACAGCAGATCGACGCGCCCTATCTGGACGAAACGAACAACGGCCTCGTCTACCTGGTGGAAAAATTCAAGCACCAGGAGGCGGCCGGCCATGTGGTGCTCACCAAGGGCGAACGGTCGCGGCTGGCCCAGTTGGCGGCAGACCTGTTATAGCCGGGCAGGCGGTGGTGCTCTTACAACCCCGCCTTGAGCGAAGGTTGACAACATGGTAAAATCGAGGAAAAGGGGTGGCCCTGGGGGGCCACCTGTTTTATGCGGCGATTGAATTTCTGCAATTGCTGAGAACAATGGAGAAACATAAAGACATGATGACAGATAAAGCGCATGAACAAACAGACGTCCTGATCCTGTCGGTCGAGGCCGGAACCGGTCATGGCCGGGCGGCGCAGGCCGTTGCCAGAGCGCTGGAGGGTCGCGGCATGACCGCCCGGATCGAGGATGCCTTCGCCTTCGGGCCCCACTGGGTCTTTGCCTCGGTCATCGGCGCCTACCTTCGGGTGCTGGAACTGGCGCCGTCCCTTTACCGCTTTCTCTATCATTCGGCAGCTAGGCCCAAGGCCGGCTTTTTGGGACAACAACTGATGACAGCCTACCTGGAGGCATTTATCGGCGAGGGAATGGCCGACTTGATCCGCCGGAGCCAGCCGAAGGCGATCCTTTGCACCCATCCGTTTCCGATGGGGGTGCTCTGCCGCTTCCAGGAAAAAGGGTGGTTGAAGCAGCCCTTGGCCGGCGTGGTCACCGATTTCTGCATCCATCCCTTCTGGGCTTTTCCTGGCGTCCACCGCTACTACGTGGCCGGAGAGGCGCTTCTGGACGAACTGGCTTCCTACGGTTTGGATCGGGAGCGGGGACAGGTGACCGGCATCCCTATCGATCAATCCTTTCAGCAAGCCGCCCGTTTGTCCCGCAGCGAGGCAGAGGCGCAATTGGGCCTTTCACCGTCAGGGAGACGGCTGCTCGTCATGGGAGGCGGGCTCGGTCTCGGTCCCGTTGAAGACTGGGTCCGCGGGCTGCTCAGGGCGTCCCTGGCTGACACGCAGATCGTCGTCATCGCCGGTCGCAACGAGGACCTGGAGACGCGCCTCCGGACGATCATCGCGCCGCCGGAACGGCTCGTCGTCCTGGGTTTCACCAACCGGGTGCCGGCGCTGATGGCCTGCAGCGACCTGTTCATCACCAAACCGGGCGGCCTCTCTTCGTCGGAGGCGCTCGCCATGGGCCTGCCGCAAATCCTCTTCCCGCCCCTGCCCGGCCATGAGGAGGTCAACCAGCGCTTCCTCATCCGTCACCAGAGCGCCTGGGAGGTTAAAGAAGGGGAGCTTGTCGCCCAGGTCGAGGCGATCCTATCCGATGAGAAGGAACTGGAAGCGCGCCGGGAGGCGGCTCGCCGACTGGGCAACGTCTTCGCCGCCGATGCGGTGGCCGCCGATGTGGCGAAGCTGATCGGCTGAACCATAAATTACATTGCGATAATAGGCGGCAACAACTTGCCGCACAGCCCCTGTTGAACATGCCGCCATAGACGGATCACATACCCTGACAGCAAGGTTTTTTCGTAAGACACGACTGTATTTCGGTATTGGGGGAACTCAAGTGGCCACAATGCCTGACATCCTTTTGCCTGGCGCAAATTCGCCCGGCTCATCCGGTCCAGTGGGGACGGGCGCAGGCGCAATCGGTTTACAGGGGAAAAATCCGGCGCCGGCGCTTGCGCCCTTTTCTGTCTGCCGCGTCACCGTACAGCGGCAAAAGGCCGCCTGGACCATCGTCGCGCGGGCCTGCCAACCCTGGAACGATGACGATCTACGGGCTTTTCGCGACAAGATTCACGCAACCGTTCCCGGGCTCCGGGAACTGTCCGTACATATCGAATGCCCCTTGGATGAACCGCAGCAACTGGTCGACTCCTACTGGGATTGCCTGGTCCGCGCCGCCGTGCCCGAAAGCCGCCCCGGCGTGCGCAAAGCCTTGATAAAAGCGCAACCCCGCCTGCGCAGCGACGGCCTCGTCCTTACCGTCGACCCGGCCCAGGCCAACTGGCTGCGCAGCCGCCGCGTCGACCGCGACTTGGCCGAGACAGCCGACCGCCTCTTCGGCGTCCGCATTCCCGTCATATTGGAAGAGGCGGAACCGCAGATGAACGACGAATACCTGCTCGCCCAGGAGGAGGAGGAAAAGCGCCTCCTGGCCGAGCAGTTCAGGGCTGCGGCGGAGGCCAACGGAAACGGCGGCGGCGGAGCGAATGGCGGCAACGGCGGGACCGGCGGCGGAGGGAGCGGGGCAGGGGATAAAGGGTCCGCCCCGGCCGGCGAGATCTACGGCAAAGCCATCGGCGACACGGCCTTCATGCCGATCCGGGACATCCAGGACGAGGAGAAGAGCGTCATCATCGAGGGCCGCGTCTTCGGATTGGAGACGCGGGACCTGAAATCGGGCCGCCGCCTCGTCACCTTCAACGTGACCGACGAGTCAGACTCGATCACCGTCAAGGTCTTCGAGGGCGAAAAAGAAAACATCACCGAGGACGGCCGCCTCAAAGACGGCGCCTGGGTGAAGGTGCGCGGCTCCGTGCAACTCGACAAATGGCAGCAGGAACTGACCGTGCTGGCCCGCGACATCAACGGCCACAAAGCGGTCATCCGGCCGGACAACGCCGCCGAGAAGCGCGTGGAGCTCCATGCCCACACCAAGATGAGTTCCATGGACGGCCTCGTCTCCGCCAAAGACCTGGTCGCGCGGGCCGCCCACTGGGGCCACCCGGCCATCGCCATCACCGACCACGGCGTCGTCCAGGCTTTCCCGGAAGCCTTCGAGGTGGGCCGCAAGCTCAAGATCAAGGTCATCTACGGCGTCGAGGGCTACCTCGTCGAGGAGATGCCGGCGCCAAGCGGCGAAAAACTCAAGTCCTGGCACATCATCATCCTCGTCAAAAACATGACGGGCCTGAAAAACCTCTACAAGCTGATCACCAAGTCTCACCTGGAGTACTATGAGCGGCGTCCCCGCATTCCCCGCAAGCTCCTGGAGGAGCACCGCGAGGGCCTGATCCTGGGCAGCGCCTGCGAGGCCGGCGAACTGTTTAAGGCCATGCTGCAAGGCGCCGGTGACGACGAACTGAAGCGGATCGCCGCTTTTTACGACTACCTGGAGATCCAGCCCATCGGAAACAACCTCTTTTTATATAAAAAAGGGGAGGTGCCTACCGAAGAGGCCCTCCGCAATTTCAACCGGCGCGTCCTGCGCATCGCCGACGAGGTCGACAAGCCCATCGTGGCCACCGGGGACGTGCACTTCTTGGAGCCCCGCGACGAGTGCTACCGGCGCATCCTCATGGCCGGCAAGGGCTTTGCCGACGCCGACGACCAGGCGCCCCTCTACCTGCGCACGACCGATGAGATGCTGGCCGAATTCCGCTACCTCGGCGAGGCCGACGCCAAGCGCTGTGTCATCGACAACCCGCGCCTCATCGCCGACATGGTCGAGGAGATCAAGCCGATCCCCGACGAGTTTTTCCCGCCCATCATCGACGGCGCCGAGGACCAAATCCGCGAGATGACGGAAGGGACGGCGGCGGAACTCTACGGTGACCCGCTGCCCGAGGTGGTCCGCAAGCGCGTCGACAAGGAACTGCACTCGATCATCTCCAACGGCTTCTCCGTCCTCTATCTCATCGCCCAGAAGTTGGTGAAAAAGTCCAACGACGACGGCTACCTCGTCGGTTCCCGGGGCTCTGTCGGCTCCTCCCTGGTGGCCACCTTCACCGGCATCACCGAAGTGAACCCGCTGCCGCCCCATTACCGCTGCGGCCACTGCAAGCACTCCGCGTTCATCATGGACGGCTCCATCGGCTGCGGCGCCGACCTGCCCGATAAAAACTGCCCCCAATGCGGCCAGCCGCTGATCAAAGACGGCCACGACATCCCCTTCGAGACCTTCTTGGGCTTCGAAGGCGACAAGGTGCCTGATATCGACTTGAACTTCTCCGGCGAGTACCAGCCGCGCGCCCACAAGTTCACGGAAGAACTCTTCGGCAAGGATTACGTCTTCCGGGCCGGCACCATCGCCACCATCGCCGAGCGGACCGCCTACGGCTTCGTCAAAAACTATATGGACGAAAAAAAGATCCCCGCCCGCGGCGCCGAACTGAGCCGTCTCGTCGGCGGTTGCACCGGCGTCAAGCGGACGACAGGGCAGCACCCCGGCGGCCTGATGGTCGTGCCCCGCGACGGCGACATCCATGACTTCACACCCCTCCAGCGCCCGGCCGACGACACCAAGTCAGAGACGATCACGACCCACTTCGATTACCACTCCATATCGAGCCGCCTCGTCAAGCTGGACATCCTCGGCCACGACGACCCGACGGTGATCAAGATGCTCGAAGACCTGACGGGCGTCAACGCCAAGGGGATCCCGCTGGACGACGCCAAGACGATGTCCCTCTTTTGCAGCCCCGACGCCCTCGGTGTCACGCCCGAGCAGATCCGCTCCAACACCGGCACCTACGGCATCCCCGAGTTCGGCACCAAGTTCGTCCGCCAGATGCTGGAGGACACGAAGCCGAAGACCTTCTCCGACCTGGTCCGCATCTCCGGCTTCTCCCACGGCACCGACGTGTGGCTGAACAACGCCCAGGACCTGATCAAGAGCGGCACCTGCAAGACCGGCGAGGCCATCTCCACCCGCGACGACATCATGATCTACCTCATGTACCAGGGCCTGCCGCCGAAAAAAGCATTCTCGATCATGGAGGGCGTCCGGAAGGGCAAGGGTGTCAAGCCCGATGACGAGCAACTGATGCGGGACAACAAGGTGCCCGAGTGGTACATCGAGTCCTGTAAAAGGATCAAATACATGTTCCCGAAGGCCCACGCCGTCGCCTATGTGACGATGGCCTTCCGCATCGCCTGGTTCAAGGTCTACTACCCGGAAGCCTTCTACGCCTCCTTCTTCACCGTCCGGGCCGACGAATTCGACGCCGACCTGATCTGCCAGGGCTCGGCCCATGTGCGCCGGACCATCGAGGAGATCGAGCGCAAGGGGAACGAAGCCACCGCCAAGGAAAAGAACCTGCAAACGATCCTCGAACTGGCCCTGGAGATGTACGAGCGGGGCATCCACATGCAGCGGGTGAACCTGGACCGCTCCCACGCCGCCAGGTTCATCATCGAACCGGAAGGCCTCCTGCCGCCCATCGGCGGCCTCCCCGGCGTCGGCGTCACCGCCGCGCAAAACATCATGGCCGCCCGGGAGGAAGGGCCGTTTTCGTCGATTGAGGACCTGCGCGTGCGGAGTCGGGTGAGTAAGACGGTGATCGAAGCATTGCAGAAGCATGGGACCTTGGATGGGATGTGTGAGACGGATCAGATGTCACTCTTCTGATAAGTTTTCTTGTTCATCTTGTCGAAGTTTAAAAACCCCGCAAACCCAGTAAAGAATCAGGTGTTGCGGGGTTTTTGCTGTTTTCACGCGAACAGAAAGAACGTCTGCTTAGTTCACGGAAAACTAGCGTGTTCGGAAAGTCTCATTAGATGAGCGTGAGATAAATACCGAGAGACGATATACAAAGTAGCGGGCCAAAGATCCGATTAAGCGGCGTTGACGAATAACAACTACGCTTTTTAGGATAAACTAAACTATCCCAGCAGGCGCTGAGACTTCTTTCAAACCCGCCATAGCGATTCACGCACGAAAAAGCCCCGTCAGTCCTTATCGGAGGGCGGGGCTTTTTGCGTTTAAAAGGATCGTGGCTGGACTAAAAAGACAGGTTTAGGAGACAACCGAAAGCCAAGGAGTTCAATCCGCCTCTGGGGACTTCGAAAATGCCGTTTTTGAGGACGGCAAAATAAATGCCTTGGGAGTTGGGTACTTTTGTAAAGATTTTCGTCAAATATTGGTTGAAAGGGGAATTCCAATGAGTTACTATAAATACACTAAAGTACCTAAGGAGGATTGAAGGTGCCTTACATATCAAGTTTCTTGTACGCCGAAGATAGCGTTCAGCTTCCTGGACAGCCGCTTAACATCGTAAACCCCCAAATCGTATTAAGGCCTATGTTTGTGCCAGGTATGTTTTCATTTACGATCGTTTTCGGTATTTCAGAGGTGGTTGTTACCGAAGCGCATACACTAAGATGCATCTTTTGTGGTCCAGAGGGAGAAGTTGTTCTTGATACGGGCGCTTTTGACGTTCCCGTTCAACCAGATGCAATTAAAAGGAAAGACGATCCGATTGAAACCCAAGCACTAATGGTAAACATGAACTTTCGCAATGTACCGTTTAAGTGTGAAGGAAGATACAACACACAGGTCTTTTTGGATGGGACCAATATAGGTAATGTACCGGTTATGGTGAGGGGAAACGAACGTGCTTTCGGCAAGTAAATCCTTTTTAGACAGAGGTGCTCATGAATTAACCTTTGAAATAGACGGTTTTTATGAACAAGACAATGTGTTAAAAAAAACATCTTTGAGCGTACAAAACGCAATAGGATGGTTGAGTGAGCCGGTAAAAAAGTTTTTAGCAACTGGAGTAGCCCTAATTTGTGTATATGATGCCTCTGCAATGTCAAATTCAATACAAAAAAGTGTAATTATTCATTGTGATCAAGATGAGCAAGGAAGCCGTGTTACTAGTCGGTTGAACATTTACGACCAAATTAATTGCTTCCATCAAAACACATTTGTGGAAGGAGGGGATCTTCTTTATCAAAAAGATGTGCTAATTCCTGCAGAAGCAGTTTTGACAGCTAAGAAAATAGGATATAATGTAAGTGACAACAATCACGAGTCGATGGTTTCATTTTCTTTTCCTGTCGAAACTAAAGCAGAGTTAGAGGGGGATATGATATGAAATTAACTGACCCCCATAGTCAAAAGAAGCCAATTAAATTGGGCAATGTGAAAGTAAATTATCGCGGAGACTACCCGTCGAAATTTAATGATTTTTTGATTGATGATATTTTCGATTCTGTTACTACCAAACCAGAACCAATTAAAACCATAAAGCCTAGACGCATTAACGTTATCGACAGAGCATAATTACAAGGCGGGGTGGGATTTGAGTGAACTGGTACAATGAAATACCTTCTTCAACCCCTCTGGCGCAAGGGGATATCTTATTTTCTTGTTCGATTTACAAACCAAAATTTGTTAGCATAAATAAGGAGAACATCGAGGAGTCGGAAGTAGAACTAGATCTATATAGACAGAACGTTGTTATCCTTAGTCAAGCTTGTGATTTGGAACAGGGAAAACTTAACGAAATATTGGTAGCATCGGTTTACGATATACAAACTCTACCTATTCGTATTAAAAAAGACGCGACAAAGGAAGAAATAATAAACCAGAGATGGAGTACTGTAAAAGAAATACTTTCGGATAAAAGACCTAATTTTTATATAATGGGTAAACACGATAGTGAAAACCAAAAACTACATACAACATATTTAATTGTTGATTTTTCTACATTGTTTACAATACCGTTGACTGTTTTGGATGTAATACGGGAAATTCATGGCCCGAGATTACAACTTAATGTGCCTCATAGAGAATTACTTAACCAGAAATATGCCGGTTTTATATCAAGAATTGGTATTCCAAAAAATGATTCCCTTAATGAGGATGAGATAAAAGCGTTAATCAAGGGAATTTGATTACAGGAACTTACAAACCCCGCCCTCATCCCAAGGCGCGGGGTTTTACATGCCCTGTAATTAGAGCGAATGTTCTAATTAACCCCATTATACGGTTGATCGAGATTATTGATGTGGTGGAATGCTAGAATCCCCGCCTTCCTGAAAGAAAGCGGGGACTGGCTGTTTAAACGCAGTTTTTTGCCTCTAATTAAGTCAAGAGGCCGCATCATTCCTCATGATTCACGGATTCATAATGCTCCCCGGATTCCCCATCATGCCGATTCGTAAAACACTCCCAGGTCAAGTCCGCAATGTACTGATAAGGGATCGTGCCATTGCCGGCGCCTAAAGCGCATTTGTACCCCCAAATGTTTCCCCAACTGTTCCGGAAGATGAAGTAGCCGCCGCCGGGGTAGCTGCTGTCGTCCTGATAGCCGGCGAGGCAGATGGCGTGGCCGCCGATGGAGGGCTCCTGGGGGAGGGGCAGGGTGACAGCGCCGGAGAGCCAACAGGCCTGAGACTTTACCCAACTGGCGTAGGCAGGAATGGAGACGCCCACCAGGTTGCCGTCGGCAAGCGATTTTTTGATCGAAATCACATCGGTGGGTTTCAGCGCCGTCCATTGCAGTTTGTAAGGCGCTGCCGCCTCATCAACGCCAGGCGGGCTGCTGGCCGGCGCTTGTTCGGGATTGTAGGGCCACTGTGACTCCAGGCATTGTCCGTATTCAGCCACCGCTTGTGTCGTGTACTTCAGGTAGGTGCCGTTCATGGAGGGCTTGCCGTCCAACTGTTTGGCGTACCAGTAGGCATACTCTTGGGAGAAGCTTTCCGTGTTTCCGGTGCAATAGTCGTGGATTTCACTCGTCACGAAGGCGCAGCAGGTGTTCCGTACGCCTTGGTTATACACGGGGGGCAACTTGTCTAAGAGGTTGACCGACACAGGCAGGCTGGGTTCGTGAACGATCCGCTTGAATAGTTTCATCCCCGAGAAGTGTGTGGACGAGGGTTGCAAAGCCCCGTGGATCGTCGGGTGATCGACAAGGGTGGTCAAGGTGGCGTGAAGGCTGGCGTCTATGTTGGCGGCGGCTTCGTGAATCAGTTGTTTCAGATCCTCGCCGTAACGTTGCAAGTGGTCGGCCAAGAGGGAGCGCAGTTCGGGGATTGCGTGCAGGGAGATCAACTGCTCCAGACTGTGGACGCCGAGGGAATGTAGATCCTCTTTTTGGTCTGTTGTCAGAGAAGCCAATTGGTGGAGGTTTTTTAAAAACGCCATGAGATCCTCCTTTACCATCTCAAAATGTTTGATAAGAAAAGCCGAGAATAAAACCTTCATGACCAGTCTGGTCACAAGCCAATTACACAAAAAGATGATGTAAATGGCTTTCCATAAAAAACGGCCATGAACAGCCAGGTCGCAGGCATGATGAATAAGGCTTTTCATAAAAAAAGCATAAATCAGATCCAGGCAAAGTGAATGCGCTTTTTAGCGCCAAAATGAACCCATTAGCGCCGAGCGCATTGAATGTTCACGAAGATACCAGTATCCTTCCAGGTAAAAGGCTTACCAAAAGATTCTGAAGACAAAAGATTCGGATTCGGAAGAGCGGAATCATCCTCCATTCCGAAAAAATCGGTTCATACTTTTCGATTATGGGGCGAGGTATCGATGACGACTGCAACAGCCATCCAGGAAAGCGACCTGAATCAAGCCGCCGGACCTCGCGTGTTGCTCTTTTTTTTACAACGCCTTCTGTTCCGGCGATCCTACGAGTTCATCGAGCCCTTGGGGTTGATGACCTTGGCGGCCTATATCGAGGAGAGAGGGTACCGGCCAGGGGTCTTTTCCGGCACGGTGACAGAGGGAGCGGCGCTGCTGGAACGGGAGATGGAGCGCCGGCTCGTGGCAGCCGTCGGCCTGTACTGCGACTTTGAGAATCGTTCCGTTGTAGAGCCTTTTTGCCGTTGGATCAAGGATCGGTGGGGCCTCCCCGTGGTCGTCGGCGGCCCGCAGGCTGTGGCGCTCCATGAAGACTTCCTGTCCCAATCGGGATGTGACGCTGTCGCTATCGGCGAGGGCGAGGCCACATTGCAGGAACTGTTGGATTGCCTGATCAGGGGACAAGGCGCTTTGGGCGATATCGACGGCATTGCCTATTTGGATGATCATGGGTGTCTCGTCCGTACGCCGGAGAGGCGCTTGATCGCGCATTTGGATGAGTTGCCCTATCCGCGAATGGCCCACTCCTTGACGGGGGTGAAAAACAACCTTTCGATCCTCTCGGGGAGAGGCTGCCCCTTTCAATGCGCTTTTTGTTATGAGGGCGGCAAGCAGGTGCGACTGCGCAGCGTCGACCACGTCATGGGCGAGATTCGCCATGGCCTGCGGGAGAATCCCCATGTCCGGTACATCTGGTTCGCTGACGACACCTTCACCTTGCAGCGGGAGCGAACGGCGCACTTTTGTCGGGAATTAGCGGAATTGCGCAAAGAATATGATTTCGTATGGTTCTGTGAAGGTCATCCCAGCACCTTGGTGCGCTCGCCCGGCCTGATCGACGAGATGGTCGAGGCGGGGTTGGCGCGGATGCAAATCGGCATTGAGACAGGCTCTGCGCGCTTGATGGATACCTACAACAAGCGCACCACCCCGGAGCAGATCGAGGCGGTGGTGCGCCGTTGCCGGGACGCCGGACTGAAACAACTGTGCGGCAATATCATCATCGGAGGCGCTCACGAAACGGACGAAAGCCTGGCGGAAACATGGGCCTATGTCGATAAGCTGTTGACCCTCGCGCCGGGGATGCTCGATATCTCTTTGACCCTCTTCATGCCTTTTCCGGAGACGGCCATCACCCGTTGTCCCAAACAGTTCGGCATGACGGTGCTCGATGGAGAGGCGCTCACATCGGTGGGCGACTATCCGGTGGCCCATACGGAGGCGATGGATCTGCCGGCCATCGCCATGGCCAGGAAGGATTTTCAGTTGAAGGTCCTTCACCGCATGCGCGAGCTGTTGGCTCAGGGACGAGTTTCCCACCAGGCGATTTTGGACCACTACCGCCTGCACGCGGTCTACGGCATCTCCAGTGTCTGGCATGAGACCATCTATGCTAAACAGCCCTTCCTCCACCGGAGGTACACCATGCTGGCCCGAACGTCTGCCCGAACGTCAGCGGAAATACCGCCGGGCGAATGGACCCGCTGGCGTCCTCAACGGGTGTTTTCCTTGTGGAACGCGATTGCCTGGGAGAAGGGCTACCCCGAGGTATTGGGAGAGGTGCTGTCCCCGTTGGAGTATCACTTGCTCCTCCACTGCAGCGGCAAGCTCCAAGTGGGGCAGTTGACCGGTGTGGCGCTGGAGCAGTTTCCCGGACGATATGACAGCCGTGAAGAAGCGGAAGCGTTGATCCAAAAAGTCCTCCGATCCTTTGAGGAGAAGCACTGGCTGGTGTTCCATCCTGACTGATTCCCCGCAAGGATCGTGACTGACTCCCGGCAAGGCAAGACGAAGGAGAGGAATCATGGACGGCAGGGTTTTGCTCTTGAGTGTCCACCGCCTGACCTATGACGCGCTCAGTCTCGATATGGAGCCGCCTGGCCTGTTGATCCTGGCCGCCTTTCTGGAGACCAAGGGATATGACGCCCTCGTGTGCCAAGGCGAACCTGCCGGTGTTCGCGCATTTTTAGCCGAGCAGGCCGCGAGCGGCCCCGTGCTCGCCGTGGGATTTTACTGCGATTATGAAAACCAGGTCGAAGTGGCCGCCTTGGGCGCAGAGGTTCACCACAATTACGGTTGGCCGGTGATCCTCGGGGGACCGCAGGTGGGCGGCTTGGACGAAGCGTACCTGCGACAGTCCTGCGCGCTGGCTGCGGTGGCCGGAGAGGGGGAAGTCGTCCTCTGGCAGTTGCTCGATTGCCTCACCGGCCAAGGCGGCGACTGGCGCTCCCTCGAGGGCGTCATCTATGTCGATGAAACGGGTCAACTGCGGCACAACGGGCTGGCGCCCATGATCCAGGACCTCGATGAATTGCCTTCGCCGGCTTATCACCGCTGGGTGAACAAGCCCTTTCGCAAAAAAGCCTACGTCATGGGCGGCCGGGGTTGCCCCTATAACTGCGCTTTTTGCCATGAGGGCAGCCTTTCTCGGACGCTCCGCGTTCGCAGCGTCGACAAAGTGATGGCCGATGTGGAGACCCTTTTGGCCTTGGAGCCCCATATCAATTACATCATCTTCGCCGATGACACCTTCACCGTCTCGCCGCAGCGGATGACCGACTTTTGCCGGCGAATAGCCAAGTTGCGGGAGAGCCGGGATTTTGTCTGGTACTGTGAAGGCCATGTCAAGCTTCTCTATCGCTGGCCGGATATGATGCAGGAAATGGCGGCGGCCGGCATGGTCCGGTTGCAGGTGGGGATTGAGTCGGGGGTTCAGCGGTTGCTGGACCTATACGGCAAAAAAACCACCCTGCCGGAGATCGAGGCGGTCATCCAGGCGGCCTACGAGGCGGGGGTCCACCAGATGACCGGTTTCTTTATCAACGGCGGTCCCTTTGAAGACCCCGAAATCGTCGCCCAGAACAAAGCCTTTTGCGAACGGCTGCTGCATCTTGCTCCCGGCATGATCGAACTGGGGCCGAGCGCGCTGATCCCCTACCCGGAGACGGATATCGCCCGCCGGCCGGATCATTACGGTTTGCGCATCCTGGACAGGCGGGGATGGACGAGCTTTGGCGATTATCCCGTCACGGAAACGGCGGCGATGACGCGGGAAGCGATCGCAAAAGCTCAGAGAGAACTGGTCGAACATGGCATACATACGATGCGGCAGTTGTTCCAAGCGGGCAAGATCCCCCATCAGCGGATTTTGGATTGTTTCAAAGACTTGCGCTATGGCGTCGTCTCTGTCTGGCACAAAGCGGTGTACAGCGAGGCGCCCTTTGTGGCCGGCTATTACACCCTGATGGCTCGCGACGCCGTTCGCCGCTCGGCGGACATTGCGCCAGGGGAACTGCCGGGCTGGCGTCCCCAGCGGATCATGGAGATGTGGCTCGATGTGGATTTCTCCCAAGGCTATCCGCGCATCGGCAGAGAGGTCCTCTCGCCCTTGGAGTTTGAATTGTTGCGCCACAGCACAGGCAAGTTGACGCTGGCCCAGGTGCTGGATCGGGTCTATGACCGCTTCCGTGAACGCTTTGATCACCGGGAGGAATTTGACGGGACGGCCATGGGGCTGCTCAGAGGTTTTGAAAAGCGTTACTGGTTGGCCTATGCGCCTTTTTGAGCAGGGGCGAAAGGGCGCGATGCGCCCGCGCGCAGTCAATTGGGGGAATCGCTTTGAGTGATCGGAAAACAGTGCTGCTTTTGCATGTGCAGCGGGTTATCGCAGGTTCTTCCGCCGGGGTGAGCAGTTACTTGGGCCTTTTTTACCTGGCCGGGATGCTGGAACGCAGCGGTTATGCGCCCTGGGTGTTCCATGGCAAAGCCCATCAAGTTCCCGAGGTCCTGGAGCGGGAAAAAGCCAAAGGGCCGATCAGCGCAGTGGGACTTGCCTGCGATTATGAGAACCGCACCGCCGTAGAGGGTCTCTGCCGGTGGGCAAAAGCGAACCTCGACTGTCCGGTCATCGTCGGCGGTCCCCAGGCGCCGGGGCTTTCGGAAGATTTTTTCCTTCGCTCCCGCTGTGATTATGTCGTCGTCGGCGAAGCGGAAGAAACGCTGCCGGAACTGTTGGACTGCCTGCTGCGGGGGAAGGGGACTGTCGAGGAGATCCATGGCGTTGTCTGGCTTGACGAGGCCGGAAAGCTTCGGAAATCACCGCCTCGTGAGCCTGTTGCCGACCTGGATCGCCTGCCTTTTCCCGCCTATCATCGCTCCCTTCATCGAGAGGCGGAATACGGGCAGACCCTGTTCACCGGACGAGGTTGCCCCTTCTCCTGCGCCTTTTGTTACCAGAGCAACCACCAGCGACGGGTTCGCTTGCGGGCGATGAAACAGGTGATGGCGGAGATCCGGAGCAATCTCGAACAGAACCGGCGTCTGAAATACATCATCGTCAGCGATGACACCTTCACACTTTACCCGGAACGGGTCGACGCCTTTTGCCGGGGGATGGACGACATCCGCCAAAACCGGGACTTGGTCTGGTACTGTGAGGGCCACGTCAAACTGCTGGCCCGTTGGCCCGAGATGTTGCAACGGATGGCGCAGTCGGGCCTGGTTCGCTTGCAGATCGGCATCGAGACGGGCGATCAGGCGGTGTTGGACCTTTACGGCAAGCAGGTGACGGTCGATGAGATTGTCCGAGTCGCGCAACAGGCCGTTGAGGCCGGCATCCCCCAACTGGCGGCCAACCTGATCATCGGCGGTCCCCTCGAGGGGAATGGGGAGACGCTGGAGCGCACCGCAGCCCTGGCCGAGCGTTTGCTCACCGTGGCGCCGGGGGTCATCGATATCAGCACCGGTTTTCTCCGTCCCTATCCGGGCACGGCCATCGCTCGTACACCGGGGAGTTTCGGTCTGGAGATTCACGATCCCGACGGGAGCAAGTCTGTTGACGATTTTCCGCTGATCACGCCGGAAGGGATGACGCTGGAGGAAGTGGTTTCGGCCCGGCTGCGCATCAGCCACCATATCGTTCGTGTCATGGGTAGGTTGCTCCGGGAAGGGAAAGTCGCTGACGGAACCATCCTTTCCCAGTATCGACTCGCCGAGCGCTATGGCATCACCAGTGTCTGGTACACGGAGTTCTTCTCCAAGGATCCCTGCTTGCATGAGTACTTCCGCCTCTTGGCAAAGGGGGCGGCGCGCGCCATCGAGGATGTGCCTCCAGAGGAAAAGCCCTTCTGGCGGCCCCAACGGACGATGGAAATCCATAACACCGTCACCTTCGACGCCGGATACCCGCGTATCGGTGACTATGTGTTTTCACCGTTGGAATTTGAGCTTCTGCTGCGCTGCACGGCCAAAGCGACTTATCAAGAGGTGATGGACAGCCTTTTCAGGGGTTTCGGCGACCGTTACGACGACCGGGAAGATTTTGACGAAACGGTGGAGCGGATTTGGCGGGAGTATGACCGACGGCGATGGGTGGTCTTCTGCCGGCGATAAACCGGTGTCAACGACATGGGAAAGGAGGTGATAACATGAGCAAACAAGATGCGGAAGCCCTGGTTGCGAAAATCAACAATTCCCCCGATCTGATCAACTCTTTCGCCGATGCGAACCACGAAGAAGCCTTTCTCGCCGCCGCCAAAAAGCTGGGCTACGATGTGACGATGGAGGAATTCAAGGCTGCCACGGCTGCCTATCAGGCGCAAGCCCCCGTGTCCGGCGACGGCCCTGACCAAGGTGTCGGTTTGACCTTCGTCGGCATCGACTACGCCTTTGTCGGCGTCAAAACCTCCAGCGGCTGATCCTGTTGAAGGCCAAGGACGAGAAGACGGAGCCGGAATGATTCCGGCTCCGTCTTTTCCCAGCGCCATCCCGTGCGCCATCCTCGGCGTCATCCTATCATGCCGGTTGGGTGGTGAACGAAATGCCCGGCGGGCTCATCTTCCAGTACGCCCCTGAGGCGGGAAATGGAATGTCCCTGTGAAGGGAAAGGAGTAGTAACGATGGAACAAGGCCGGTTCGAACAAGGCAAGACAGAAAGGCGGGAAAGGGGGGAGAGACTGGAAAGGCGAGAAAGCGGGCAAAAGCCTGTTCGGGGACGGATCATGCTCCTGTACATGCAACGGCTAGGGGTCGGGAATCTCCATGAAATCACGGAGCCGCTCGGTTTAGGTTGCCTGGCCGCTTTTGTCGAAGAAAGGGGTTATGCCGCGCAGGTCTACTCGGGCCCGCTTCATGATGCCTGGGAGGCGGTCCAGGCGGAGATGGGGCAGAACGGGTTGGATGCCCTGGGTCTTTATTGCGATTTTGAAAACCAGTCTGCCGTGGAGAGTTTCTCCCGCAAGGTGAAGGAAATTTGGCCGATCCGGGTTTTTATCGGCGGTCCGCAAGCGGTGGCGTTGGGCAAAGGGTTCGTCATGCGCTCCCGCTGTGACGGGGTGGTGCGCGGCGAAGGGGAGCATCCCCTGCACCGACTGTTAGAGTTTTTCCTCCACGGTGAGGGGTCCCTGAAGGAGATTCCCGGACTTGCTTACGTCGACACACAGGGAGAATGGGCGAGCAATCCGCCGGGGCCCCCCTTGAGGGACTTGGACCGTCTGCCGATCTTGAAGTCTTGGGAGGCCCGCACATCGCGCCGCAACAGCAAAAACCTGGCCGTTCTCTCAGGGAGGGGATGTCCCTTTCATTGCGCTTTTTGCTACGAAGGAAGTGTGCCCGGCAAAGTGCGCCTGCGGTCAGTGGACCATGTGATCGGCGAAATCCGCCAGGCCCTGGCGCACCGGCCATCGATCCGGTACATCTGGTTCGCCGATGACACCTTTACCCTCGACCCCCGGCGGATGGCCGAGTTCAGCCGCGCCTTGACGGAGTTGAGAAAAGAACATGACTTTGTCTGGTTTTGCGAATGCCACCCCAGCACCTTGATCCGATGGCCGGACATGCTGGAGATGATGATCGAAGCCGGACTCGTTCGCATGCAGATCGGCATCGAGTCCGGTTCTGCCGAGGTCCTCGCCCTCTACCGCAAGCAGGCGGGGAAAGAGGAGATCGAGAAGGTCGTCCGCCTGGCCATGGAGAAGGGCCTGCCCCAACTGACGGGCAATATCATTGTCGGCGGCGCCGCTGAAAGCAGGGAGACCTTCGAAGATACGAAGCGTTTTGCCCAAGGCTTGTTGGAATTGGGGCCAGGCATGGTGGATATCACATCTACCTTTTTTATTCCCTTGCCGAATACGGCGATCTCCGAAGACCCCGGAGCCTTTGGGTTGCGCCTATTAGACAGAGAGTGCCTGACTTCCATCGGCGATATCGCCGTCGTGGAGACGGAAAGCCTGACGCGCTGGGAGATCACGGCCATGCGCATGGAGTTTACCCGTCATGTGCTGACCGTGATGAATGGGCTGTATTCGGAAGGGAAAATCCCCGAGGAGCGGGTTGCCCTCGATTTTCGATTAAAGGACTTGTACGGCATCGAGAGCAACTGGCTGCAGTTGATCTACCGGAGGCAAATACAGCCCAATCATGACGATCTCGTTTCAAACATAGCGAAAAACCCTTTCGAGCGTAATTATTCCACCATGCTGGACCGTGGCGCAGCCCGTCCGTCGACAGCGATTTCTCCGGAGGAACTCGATCACTGGCGTCCCCAGCGTGTGATCGAGCTTTGGACTGTTGTAGACGAAAGCCGGGGCTACCCGCAGATCGGCGGGTATGTCTTATCGCCCCTGGAATATGCCTTGCTCCTCTACGCCACCGGGAAATTGACTCGAAAAGAGGCCTTGGAGCGGGTCTACGAGCAGTTTGGAGACCGCTTTGACGGGGTTGACGATTTCAATGCGGTGGCCGGAAAAATTCTGCTTTCCTTTGAAGAGCGCTATTGGCTGGTCTATGCGCCGCTCTAATGGCTGCGGCTTGCCAGGGCGAACCCGGCGATCGCTCGATTCTCACGGAGGTGACCAAATTGGCGGCCTACGACCTCTTGCTTGTCAACGCGCACCGGGAGTACAAGGCATCGGTGGCAGGGGACATCAACATCGGCATCAACCTGTTGACGGTCTTTTTACGGGAAAAAGGATACCGGGTGAACCTGTTTCGCGGCTTTGCCCATGAGGCGGAGGAGTGGATCGGGGCAACCATGGCCCAAGGGGGCGCCCGCAGCATCGGCTTTTATTGTGACTATGAAAACATCACCTTGGTGACGAGTTTTTCCCGGATGGTCAAGGCGCAGTGGGGGATCCCCGTCTTTGTGGGCGGCCCCCAGGCGACAGGCATCGATGAGGATTTTCTCACGCAATCGGGCTGTGATGCTGTCGTGCGCGGCGATGGGGAGTATGCCCTCCTGGAATTGTTGAGGGATTATCTGGGAGGGGCGCGCAAACGTGAGGAGATCGAGGGTCTGACCTTTCTCGACGGGGAGGGGCGGCTGATCATCACGCCGGATCGGCAAGTCATCGAAGATTTAGACGCCCTGCCCTGGCCTGATTTCCGGTTGGAGCAGGATCACGACACATGGAACGTCATCCCCATCATGACGGGCCGAGGCTGCCCTTACCGCTGCGCCTTCTGTTATGAGGGATACAACAGCCAGTTGGTGCGCTTTCGCAGTGTGCAAAACGTGCTGGACGAGATCGCCGCCCATCTGGAGCGCCATCGCCAGTGCAGGTATATTTCCTTCATTGATGATACCTTTACCCTACAACCGGAGCGGGTCGAGGCCTTTTGCCGCGGTCTGGCGGAAATGCGGAAACAGCGGGACTTCGTCTGGTTCTGCGAGGGTCATGTTCAGACCTTGCACAAATGGCCCCATGTCATGAAGCAGATGGCTGACGCCGGTCTGGTCAAGCTGTTTATCGGCATCGAATCGGGATCGGACAAGGTGTTGGGCTGCTACCGCAAACAGACGAATCGCAGGATGATCGAAGAGGTGGTCCGGGAGGCCGTGAAGGTCGGCATACCGCAGATCACCGGAAATATCATTGTCGGCGGCCCATTGGAGAGCGCCGAAACGCTAGAAGAGGATTTTGACTTGATCCGCCGGTTGTCCGAGGCCGCCCCCGGCCGGTTTGAGTCTGTGGGATTCTTCCTGATGCCCTTTCCCAATACGGCGATCACCCGCGAGCCGGCGCGTTTTGGCATCCGCTTCCTGCGAGAGCGGGAGGCCCATGCCTTAGAAGACATTCCGCTGTCTGAGACAGATGAGATTCCCTGGACGGAGATGTTCAAGGCGCGCAATCAGTTGAACCGGCGCATCGTCGATAGGATGCATCGGTTGTATGGGCAGGGCGAGGTGCCCCACGAAACCATCCTGACCATCTATCGATTGTTTTATCAGTACAGGGTGTACTCGCGCTGGCTGATGAATATCTTCAGCGCCTATCCGATCAAGCACCGCTATTATCAACTGCTGGCGCAGGCGGGGGCGCGCCGTTCCGCGGAGATTCCCTCGGGAGAGTTGCATCGCTGGCATCCGCAGCGGGTGTTCCATTTATGGAGTACCCTTTCCTATACACAGGGGTATCCGCAGTTGGATGGCTTTGTCTTGTCGCCGCTGGAACATGAACTGCTCCAGTTGTGCAGCGGCAAACTGACCCGGGGCGAGGTAGTAGACCGGGGATACGAGGTTTTCGGCGAACGGTTCGAAAACCGAGACGACTTTGAGACCATGGCTGATCTCATCCTGCGCAGTTTTGAAGAACGCTTTTGGATGATCTATGCCCCTATGTAATCTTGCCGCGAAAGGAGATCAGCCATGAAGCGGCCCTACATCCTGCTGCTGTATGTCCAGCGGATGATCTACAAGCGCACCTTTGAATTTTTGGATAACCTGGGGCTGATGACCCTTGCCGCCTACCTGGAGGAACGAGGCTACAAGGCGCGGGTTTTTACGGGCATCACCACCGATGCGATGGCCTGCTTCCAAAAGGAGTGGCGAAGCGCTCGTCCCGATGTTGTCGGTTTTTATTGCGACTATGACAATCAATCGTCGGTGGAGGCCATGAGCCGCCATCTGCGGGAGCGGTTTGGCGTCCCCGTGGTGGTGGGCGGCCCCCAGGCGATCCACCTCGGGCGAGAGTTCTTGGAGCGTTCCCAATGCAGCTTCCTCGTCCGGGGGGACGGAGAAGAGCCCTTATACGAGATTATGGAATGGATGCGCCATGGTCAAGGAAGCCTGGACACGATCCGAGGGGTTTTGTATCTCGATGAGGCCGGAAAACTGGTGGAGACGGGAGCGCGGCCCTTGCTGACCGATCTGGATCGACTGCCCTTTCCCCGAACGGCCCACCTGCTAGGCAGGGACGCAAAATACAACCTGTCTGTGCTGTCGGCGCGGGGCTGTCCCTTCCGCTGCGCCTTCTGCTATGAGGGGGGCAATACGAAAAACCTGCGCATGCGCCGGGTGGAGACGGTGGTGGAGGAGATCCGCCTGGGTTTGGAGGAAAACCCGCAGGTAAAGTATGTATGGTTCGTCGATGACACCTTCACGGTCAATGCGGACCGGACGGCTCATTTTTGCGAAGCCTTGGCAGCGTTGCGCCAGAGATGGGACTTTGTATGGTTTTGTGAGGGTCACGCCGCAGTCCTTGCCCGGCATCCTCAGTTGATACCGATGATGGTGGAAGCGGGGATGGCCCGCATGCAGATCGGTATGGAATCGGGATGGCAGCCCGCCTTGGAAGCCTATGGCAAGCAGGCCACCGTCGACCAGATAGAGGAGGTGGTCCGGCGCTGTTACGAGGCGTCGCTGCCACAGTTGGCGGGCAATTTTATCATCGGCGGCGCCCATGATTCGGAGGTCACCCTGGAGATGACGGCGGCTTATGCGGAGGGACTGCACCGCATGGCGCCGGGGATGCTCGATCTGTCGACGACCTTCGTGATTCCCCTGCCGAACACGGCCATCACAAACTGCCCCGCAAGGTTCAGACTCACCCTCATTGACGCCGAGTCCTATACATCATTGGAGGATTATCCCGTAACGGAAACGGCGCATCTGTCGGTGAACGAGGTCAGCCGATGGCGATACCGGTTCGTCCAAAGGAACTTCGATACAATGAAGGAACTGTTCGCGAGCGGGCAGGTGCCCCATGGGCGCATCCGCCAACACTTTACCTTGGCCCACCGCTACGGCGTGACCAGCACTTGGTTCAAATTCGCTTTTAACAAGGACCCTTTGACGAATGCCTATTACTCTCTCTTGACAACGGGCAAAGCGAAGGAGTGGAACGACCTTTCCAGGGGCGAAAGGGAGATGGCTTACCCCAGTCGTGTCTTTGATCTGGACGAAGCCCTCCAATGGTTCGAAGGCCGGCCGGTCTTGGAAGGTCGAATGCTGACGCCACTGGAATACGAGTTGCTTCAGTTATGCGGCGGTACGTTGTGTTGCTGTCATATTGCGGGGTTGTTAGCAGAACGACACCCCAAAGGAATGATCGAGGGGCACAGTCTCCGGCGCCTCTTCGAGGAGTTTGCGCAACGCCATTGGATCGTCTTTTTACCTGAGTAAAAAGGGGCCTGCTTTTCGAACTCGTTCCGAGTAATTTCCAAAGGCATAGGGAATACTCACCTAACGAGTTCGTCTTTTTGGAGGTCCCCCATGTCGATCGAAAAAATAATCGAAGCCGCCGCCTGGTTGGTCATGACTGTGGCCCTGATTATGTTCGTCTCGAAGGAAAAGCTGCGAGACTCCATCGTGATTTTTTTCTTTAAACAGTTTATCACATGGTTATTCGGCATCCTGGTCGTACAGTGGAACATGATCGTCTATCCTGTACGCTTATTCGCGAATGCCATTCAAACCAGCTTTACTTTCGAATTCTACATTTACCCCGGTCTCTGTGTGTTGTTCAACCTATACTATCCGGAACATGGCAGCTTAATCAGAAAAGCAATTCATTACTTTGTCTATACCACGGGTATTACGATATTCGAGGCATTCCTGCAAAAGTATACAAACCTCATCAAGTACATTCACTGGGGCTGGCATTGGAGTTGGATCACATTATTCCTGACCTTTTTGGCTTCCCGCTACTTCTACCGGTGGTTTCGAGGCGATTTTACCAGCAAGGCTGTGCCCGTGTCTGAGCATCCTAGACCCAGGAGGTGAACGGGATGCAAGACGAAAAACGCCCCCAACTCATCGCCGGTGAAGCAGGCGACAGTTTGGAGGCGACCTTGGACGCGCAGACGGCGATTCCCTGGGAAATGCAGAAGGGCTGGTACGATCTCCTCGCTCAGATCGCGAAAAAGGACGGAGAGAGTTGAGACACACCGGAAAGAGATTTCCAGAAAGACAGCTAGGGCGATGCCCGGCTTTTTTTCATTTTCCGATTAGAGAATGTGATGGAGAATGATTGCTGAGCAAACACTTTTAGAAGGATAGGGGAAAGAATTGGCGAAAATAAGTAAAGACAATGGTTAACTTAGTCACATATAGGGTTACCTGAATCGCCGTCAACCGGGTAAATACAGGGGGATTGAGGATGAGCACTTTTACACGCCTTCAGGCAGATAATTTTTCCGCTTTTGATAATATTGACCTATCTTTTTCCCCGGGGATTAATGTATTTATAGGTAGAAATGGCACTGGAAAAACCCATATTATGAAGGCTTTATACGCTGCTGGAGCTATTACCGGTAAACTTGAAAGGTTCCTCGCTATTTAGTGTGGGTTGGCAATAGTAGAGATGTTAAAATGGCAGTATGAACAACACTGATTTATTTCAATTAGCCCTCGGCTTAACACCACCCTGGTATGTGTCTGAAACCCGATTTAATGCCGAGGTACAAGAACTCCATATTACCATTGACTTCCTGCCGGGGAGTGAATTTGCTTGCACGGCTTGTGCTGAAGCCGGATGCAAAGTCCACGATTCAAAGGAAAGGGTTTGGCGACATCTGAATTTCTTTCAGCACAAAACCTTTATTCATGCGCGTGTACCCCGAACAAAATGCCCGCGATGCGGGAAAGTTCATCAGGTATCCGTACCTTGGAGTCGTCCGGGAAGCGGATTTACTTTGCTTTTTGAGGCCTATGTCATGACACTCGTCAGAGAAATGCCTGTTAGGTCGGCTGCTCGCATCGTTCATGAGCATGATTCGCTACTCTGGAGAATCCTGCATCATTACGTTCACAAAGCACGCCGAAGAGAAGACCTGTCTACAGTTGAAAAGATTAGCGTCGACGAAACGGCCCGAGCGAAAGGTCATAAGTACGTGTCGCTAATCATGGACGCTGTGTCTAGACGGGTGATTTTTGCTACAGAGGGAAAAGGCGCCGATGTGTTGCCGAAGTTTATCGAAGACCTTCAATCTCACGGTGGTTGTTCCGAGAACATCACCGATGTTTGTATGGATATGTCCCCTGCCTTTATTTCAGGGGTGGAAAAGCATCTTCCAGAATCCGCGATCACCTTTGACAAATTCCATGTCATCAAGCTACTAAACGAAGCTGTGGATCAAGTTCGTAGAGAAGAACAAAAAACGATGCCGGAATTAAAAGGAAATCGCTATATCTGGCTAAAAAATAAAAAGAACTTAACGATGAAGCAAAAAGCAGTCATGGACGATGTGCTTTCACAACGACACTCGAAAACGGCTCGGGCCTATCAGCTTAGACTCACCTTTCAGGAAATGTACGAAAAAGATCCAATGGACGCACCGATGTTTCTCAAAAAGTGGTACTTCTGGGCAACCCATAGTCGGTTAGAACCCATAAAAACAGTCGCGTACACCATGAAGCGACACTACACAGGAATCCTGCGGTGGTTTGTCTCTAACATTACTAATGGATTGCACGAAGGGATCAATAGTTTAATTCAGGCAGCCAAGCGTAAAGCCCGAGGATATCGTTCCGTTCGCAACTTCATTGCCATTATATACCTTGTAGCTGGTGGTTTAGATATAAGCGTAGCTCCAGCTAGGAGTTGATACATTTTCAGCAACCGAATTTTTACCCACACAAAACAGCGAAGAGCCACTTGAAAGCTATATCGATAAAATGATTAGAATCTTCCTACCATATGAATATAGAATTGGTAGATTGGTGCGCAGAAATAATAAGTCTACCCGAGCTAGAATAGTATTATCCTCCGAAAAGGAACAAATTAGCCTTTCCTTTAGCAATCATTCAAAGAATACGCCGATTGATTTAAATGAAGAAAAGTGGAAAAAGAATAAAATTAAATGCGCCTATATTCCAGTGAAAGAAATGTTGGCGAATGCGCCGGGGTTTCGTTCGCTTTACTCGGAACGACTGATCCATTTTGAAGAAGTGTATTCCGACATCATCGACCGCGCCTATTTGCCGCCAAAAAGAGGACCTTTGGAAGAGAACCGGGCGAATCTGCTCAAAAAATTGGAAAATGTATTAGCTGGAAACGTTATTACAAAAGGAGAGACTTTTTTCTTAAATAACGATCAAGGTATGTTGGAGTTTACCCTGCTTGCAGAAGGATTGCGGAAGTTAGCGCTACTTTGGCTTCTGATACAAAACGAAACATTGCTGAAAGGTTCCGTGATATTTTGGGATGAACCAGAGGCGAATTTAAATCCACAAATGGTACGGGTTGTCGTTGAGATTTTAATTGAACTCCAACGATCTGGTGTACAGGTGTTTGTAGCGACCCATGATTATGTGACGCTCAAGGAGTTTGAGTTGCAACGAACAAAGGAAGATAAAATCCTTTACCATTCATTTTTCCGAAAGGACGAGCGAGGATCGGTCTACGTATCTACTACCAGCGACTACCATCTTCTCGATGAAAACGCGATTTTGGACAAATATTTGGATCTCTATGACCGGGAGGTTCAAAAGTCTCTAGGGGGAGAACCTGATTGATTATAAGGGAAGTACAGTTAGAATTTGACTTTACCGGCGCTTTGTCTGTCGAAAAACTAGACGAGCCTGGGCAGGAACATCCCAAAAAAATGAAATTTGTGGATTTTGTGGTAGAAACCGCTGATACTATATATCTAATTGAGGTTAAGGACCCTAGCAACACAAATACTCCGCCGAAAGAACTGACGAGGTATGTGAAAATACTACGAAGCAATGAGTTGGTCGATGATATATTGGTTCCAAAGTGCCGTGACAGCTACACGTATTTACATTTGATGGATAGAGATAATAAAAAATTTATATATATCGTACTCATTGCTCTTGAACGTTTGAATATAGATACATCACTATTGCCCGCAGTGACATCCAGACTGTCTGCCCGATTGAAAAGGGAAGGACATAAACCATGGAAACGAACGTACATATCAAGTTGTCAAATATTAGATTGCGAGCGGTGGAATAAATTAATGCCCTATAAGGTAAGACGGGTTGTAGAACGGAACTTTTCCTGAATAAACAGAAACCGCCTGGTTAAAGGGCGGTTTTGTTTTCTACACAAGCTAAGTTTGGAATCAAACCCCTATAG